>JACCTS010000034.1 GCA_013812245.1 Rubrobacter sp. | reverse complement strand
CCGGATGAACGAGCGGCTGTACTCGTCGCGGCCAAGCTCGATCCAACCGTCCCGCGCCCACCCGGCTACGTTCGGGTACCGTTCCTCGAAGGACCTAGTCACGTTCAGTATCCCTCGGCCGAGCCTCCACCGCGCGGGTCGGCGGCGCCGGTGAAGCGGGTCGTACTCCCATCTTTACCGTATTCTACCGTCAGGGCGTGAGCGTTTCCGAGAGGGTATTCGGCGGGGACCACGTCGTGGCCGAGGGCGGAGGGGTCGCCGGTTACGGAGGACGGGATGCCCGCCTCGACGCCGAGCAGATCGGGGACGACGTGGCACGTGGTTCGTTTATCCGTTTTCTCTCCCAGCGCCGTCTGGAGCCGTGGATTGCGCTCCGCAGGAACAGAGGGACGCACACGTCGCGGCAAAGTAGAGGTCTCTCCTCGAGATACGGACTGCCGGAACGAGGCTATGCCTTCAGCCGCTCCAGGTGCTGCTTGCGGAATTTGGCGACCTTCGGAGCGATGATCACCTGGCAGTACGGCTGGTAAGCGTTGTTCCTGAAATACTCCTGGTGGTAGTCCTCGGCGACGTAGAACTTGTCGAACGGCGTCACCTCGGTAACTATGGGGTCGTCCCACAAGCCCTTCGCTTCGAGTTCGGCGATGACCTCTTCGGCGACGCGCTTCTGTCCCTCGCCGTGGTAGAAGATCGCCGAGCGGTACGATTCGCCCACGTCCGCGCCCTGACGGTTCAATGTCGTCGGGTCGTGGATCGAGAAGAATACTTCGAGCACATCCCGGAACGAGACCACATCTGGGTCGAACGTGACCTGCACTATCTCCGCGTGCCCCGTCGTCTCCGAGCACACCTGCCGGTACGTCGGGTTAGGAACGTGCCCGCCCGAGTATCCGGACTCCACCTTCTCGACGCCCCGCAGCTCGTCGTAGACAGCCTCAAGGCACCAGAAGCACCCACCCCCGAGCGTCGCTACCTCCATGCGCGGAGAACCAGTCTCTACGTTCATCATCCCTCTTTTCGTATGTTTCCTACGGTTCCGGTATACCGCATCGGAGCGCCGAATGCACGACGCAGATGTTCGTCCAGAAGGCTTGGATAAACGCATACTCGAGTCGGTTAGACTCACCGAAAATCAAGCCACGGTCGCCAGTTTAGCTGCTCGTTGCCACTGTTTGATCAAATTGCTTGTCACAGTTTCGGGATGCGCCACTGTGTACTCCAGAAACCAGTGCAGCAGCCCATCCCATTCTTGCATGTCGCCCGGTGGGTGCAATGTCCAACCTAGTTCATCCAACGTCCAGTTCATCTTCGCGCTGTTGCGAGCCATGGAAGTCGTAACCCAGTTTGACTCGTCATCCGCTCCGCCCCGTGTTACCGGGACAAGATGATCCACAGTGGCTCCGACTTCCCAGAAGGCAGGATGCGTTACGTCCGTCTTCCAGTGCGGATGGAACGGGAACTCGGATGGAAGAACAACGGAAAGAATGCGCAAGACCGGGGGAAAGACTAGATGAGTGTTGCGAGGATCTCAGGCCCACAACTCCTTGACGCGCCCGCGCGGCCTGCCCAAGAGCCGGTTGACGTAGAAACCGTAGGTGTAGGCGGTGAGCTTAGCCGCGACCCTGGTTGCCAGTCCGGTGAGCGTCTTCGCCAGGGTGCCGCCCATCCCGAAGTCCTGCTTGAGCGTCGCGAAGCAGACCTCCACCTGCTGCCTAGTCGCCGGAGTCGCCGGTTCGCCCGCTCCGTTGCCAGCACGACGCCGCGGCGGGCGAGGGCTTCCTTGAGCGGCTCGGAGCGGTAGGCGAGGTCTCCGAAAAGCCTGCGCGCCGTGGCGCCCCCGAGCCGGGCCGCGTCCAAGAGCTCTTCTACCAGGAGCACGTCCGCGGCGCTGGCGGCGGTAAGCTCGTAGGAGAGGGGCACGCGGTTGGTGGAGCAGATGGAGCAGATGAGGTGCAACTTCACGCCGTAGACCGAGAAGGAGCCCCACCTCGCCCACGCCGCCCCGGTCGAAGACCCTCCCCAGCCCACCGACTGACGAACCTGACGTGGGTGCAGGACCGAAAGCAGCGTCGAGTCGACCACCAGCGTCTCCGGGTCGCCAACGAGCTCGCGCACCACCGCCCTCCGCAGCGGCTCCAGGAAACGGCGGAGCTTGCGAACCCGGCGGTGCAAGGAGGACGGATGCAATCCCACCACACCCGGAAACAGGTGCGAGAAGAACCTCGCCGCGTCCCGCAGGAAGGATCGCTCGCTCTCCAGGCTGCGCAACTGCTGGAAGAGGGCCAGCGTCAGCACCTCCGAGTCCGAGAGCCGCTTGAGCGAGCCGTAGGCATCGGACCCGTCGGGGTTGAGGAGGCGGTAAGCGTCGTCGATGAGGCAGAACAGCACGGTCACAGCCTCTTCCAGGCGAGCCGCTGGTGGGGTAGTGTTTGGGTGGGCCATCCGAGGTTCCTTTCGCCGGGTATTCGGATGGCCCCGTTCTACACGTTCTACAGGCAAACCTCGCAACAGGCATCTAGCGTGTTCCCCGTGTAACGATCGATAAACCCATCGCGCACAAAGACGCGCGCGGACTCTACCGGTCCGTAGCGGCGCAACGTGATTTCCTCGGGCGCGAACGGATACTGCTGCCGTAGAACATGAGCTGCGGCATTAGGGTCACCGTCAGCAACAGCTTGGCAAGCTGCGGCGATCACGAAGCTTTTCTCGTCCACTAAGAATCACCTCTGATTCTGTCAAACGTGCAGCCTACCCAAGAGTACAAATAGCTCACTCCGTGACGACTCGCAACGGTAGATTGTGCGGAATTGACGGCTTTGTCTACCTTCGACGCGGGTTCGACGGCCAATCTACCCACGCTGCGAGGCTGGCGCAACCTGGGCATCATCTCGGACGTAACGTGCTTAAATAGGCTATGGAATGAGTGAGGATTTGGACCGATGATCGAACGCATCAAGGAGTTCGCCCGGCAGACCTGGCAGGATTTCAGCAGGGGCAGGCCGGGCAAACGCTTCCAGAGCCGCTACTATCGGCGTCAGAAGGCCAGTCCGGGTCGGTTTGGCTTTCGCAGGGTCTTCAACCTCACGCTCGGCATCCTGATCGTGGCCGTGAGCGCCGTGGGCGGCCTGCTTCCCGGCCCCGGCTGGGGAACCGCCATCATCGGGTTCGCCCTGATCGCGGGCGAAGTCCTTACCGCAGCCCGATTCCTGGACCGGGTCGAGGTGCGGCTGCGTCAGTTCTGGCTGTTCGTCAGGGACATATGGAACCATTCCTGGGCTGGGAAGGTTCTCGTCAGCGCCGCGGCGCTGCTCATCATCTTCGCGATCACCTACCTGACGTACTTCCTGATCTTCGCCCGCTGACGGATCTTCCGATGAGGCCGGGTGGTCCGGGCGAAACGGGCCGCTCCTACTCGTACTCCCGATACCCGAGGCACCGGGATATCTCGGTGGCCGCCTCCGTTACGAGACTTCCGACCTCGGGGATGGCGTCTACCGGCATCCGAAAAGCCGGGCCGGAGACGCTCACGGCGCCCGCGAGGCCACCGTCGCCCCGCCAGACGGGCGCGCCAACGGCGTTCAGGCCGGTCTCCAGTTCTTCGACGGTGAAGCTGTATCCGCTGCTCTGTATCTCGTGCATGTGGGCCGACAGACCGTGCGGGTCTACGGTGGTGTCTTCCGTGTAGCTTTCCAGTGGCCCGTCCAGGATGCGGAGCCTCTGGTCGTCGGGCATGTAGGCCAGGAAGATCTTACCCGCGGCCGTGGCGTGCAGCGGCGTGTGAAGCCCCGTCCAGTCGACGTTGAGGGCGGACGCCCGCGAGACGCTCTGGTGGATGATGACTGCATCGTCACCATCGAGAACCGTGATGGTGACCGTCTCTTGGGTCTGCTCGCTCAATTGTTCACAGACCGGCCGGGCGCAGCGGAGGATGTCGAGATCCGCCCGCACCGTGCTCGCCAGCAACACCATCCCGAAACCCAGACGGTACTTCTCCGTCGCCGCGTCCTGCTCGACGAGCCCCCGATCTCGCAGCGTAGTGAGCAGCCGGTACGCCGTGGACTTGTGGATGCCCAGGTCATTGGCGACCTCCGTCACGCCGGACCATCCCCGGCGGGCCAAAAGCTCCATCACGGAGACGGCCCGATCCACCGACTGCACGGATGGACTTCTGCGGACTACAGCGCACATGACTGCGAATCCTACACTACCGGCCGTATCCCATTTCGGCCCGCCGGTCGTCAGGATCGCCCGATGCCATAACCTCCGGCAAGGGCGTACCGTCAAGAACGCCGCGGAACCACCCAGAGGCGATCCGTGGAGCCTCCCCGTCAACGTTGGGCGCGCCAACGTTCAGCGCCGCATCCCCGGCATCTACCGTACGGACTTCGACAGAGAAGCGGGCCAGGCCCGTCGAATTAGGGACAGCCGCGTGCAGGTGCGCCCCCGAGAAACACAACAGGCCGCCGGGCTCGACGGCGATACGAAGCTCCGAAGCGGCGTCCACACGCTCGTCTGGCTCGGGGACCAACGCGACCGGCTCTCCGGCGCGGCGCCGGACGCGCACCTCCTCCAGGTCCCATGCGCCGCTGGTGTTCTTCAACGGCCTCGACCAGTAGCCCGGATAGAAAGCGAGCGTGCGGCCGGCGGTGATGGGGTAGATGGGAGCCCACCAGTTCGTCTGCGAATACACGTTGGATGACCACGTGTCGCGATGGAATCCGAGCTTCGCGGCCCTGCCGCTCGCGTACTCCTCGCCGGAAGGCAAGACGCGCAGGTAAAGCCGGTCCCAGCAGGTGCGGCCCAGGTCCACGCCAACCCATTCCAGCGCCGCCACGAACAGCCTCCTGGCCTCCGCGTGCTCCCGGAACCGCTTCTGGAGCGTTGCAACCCGCGCGAGGTAGTCGTCCCTGTCCATCTCGAACTGGGCCATGACCGGGTCGCGCGTATCCAATGTGAAGCGGATCAGGTCGTCCGCAAACGCGCACAACTCTTCCATGGGAGGCACTTTCTCGAAGATCAGCAGGCCGCCATCGTAGACTATCCGCCGCCTCTCCTCGTCCGCCAGCGAACCCGAGGTCTCCCGCACCGCTACCGCCATCCCGCACCTCCAAAGTCCCTGGGGGTCACGTCTACCCGATCTCTGAGGATCTTTGTTCCTCCCGCACCTGCCGGACGAAGTCGGCCATGCTGGCAGCGTAGAAGGTCGGCGTCACGACCTGTTCGGGTCTCGGAGTGGCCCCGAAGCCGCCTTCGCCGTGGCGTCTCTCGATCCACATCGTGGCGAAGCCCAGCGCGGTGGCCGGGGCGATGTCGTGATACTGGCTCTGGGCCGTGTGAAGAACGTCTTTCTTCTCCACACCTATCGGGGAAAGTTTATCCAGAACGTACTCGAACACCCTCGGGCTCGGCTTGTTTACCCCCACCTCATCGCAGGTGATCCGCTCCTCGAAAGGATCCTCCATGTTCGCGCTCATGTGTTCCAACGCCCACGCGTCGGCGTTCGTCACGGCCACGAGCCGATACAGGCTCCCGAGTTCTCTTAACGCCTCCACCGTATCGGGGAAAGGAGGCCAGGACCGAATAGAGTCCCTGAACCCCTCCGCGTCCTCATCGCGGAACCCGATGCTCCAATCCGATGCCATGTCACGGTAAATGAAGGCCAGCATCTCCGTGAACGTCTTCTCCGGGGTCGTCCTCTGGTACTTGTCCTCGACCGCGGCGAAGGTGGTGAGGATCTCTCCGTCCGTCTTGGACACCCCGTACCGGCGCAGCGTTGGCCGGAACCAGTCCAGGATTCCGGTTTCGAAATCAATGAGCGTACCCACCACGTCGAACGTAAGCGTATCGAAGCCGCTGAACTTCATAGCGTCACCCCACGCGCCAACTTTCCCGGGAAATCAGGAGGTCCATCAGCGCGTTCGCCACCCCGAGTCTCCCTACCAGAACGTCCTCACGTCCTCCGCGCGGGGAAAGGAGCGGAGTCGCCCGTTGCGCTGCTCCACCTCTCCGTTGCGAACCTGCTGGAGGCCACCACGTCCAGCCTGCCGCTCTGCCGTCAGGCGATCCAGGCGGAAGAGGCTTATGTCGTGGCGGGTCAGGCCCGTCGTGGCTAGGTCGGCCATGATCTCCCCGATCACGCTGGCGAACTTGAACCCGTGACCGGAGCAGGGCGAGGCGAGGCTCACCTGCGGGTACTCGGGGTGCAGGTCTATGACGAAGTGGTGATCCGGGGTGTTGGTGAACATACAGGTCTGCAGGTCCATCGTCGGGCCGCAACCGTCAGGGAAGTATCGCTCGGCGAAGTCGCGCAGGATCTGCTCGTCGTAGTCGTGGGGCTGGCGGTCGATCTCGTCCGCGGCTCCGGTCTCGTTAAGGTGGAAATACTTGCCGAACTTGAAGCCGGGCACGCCGTGGATGGGGAAGCCGTAGAAACGCCCCTCGTCCACCAGCAGGTTGAAGACCGGGAAGTTGTCCGGCCTGAAGTGCTCCGGGCGATCCGGCTGCAACCACGCGAGAACCTGCCTCTCAGGCACGGCGAGACCGTCGAGAACGTCGAGAAAATCCCCGTTCCAGGCTCCTGCGGTCACGACGAGCCGGTCTGCCTCGTATGTCCCGCGATCCGTACGGACGCGCACCCCATCTTCGAGCGGCTCCCATTCGAGGACCTGCTCGTGGCCGTGGATCTCCGCCCCGTGGGCCTGCGCCGCCATTACGTAGGAGACGATGCACCGCTCGGGCGCGAGGAATCCTCCCTCGGGTTGGACGAGCGCAAGGTGGTCGGGCGGCAGGTTGTAGCCTGGATGTCGGCGCTTCAGCTCCGCGCCGGTCAGCACCTCGTGCGGGAGGTCGTGGAGCCTGCACGATTCCCACGAGCCCTTGAAGACCCAACTATCCTCGGGGCCTGCGTCTATAGAGCTGGTGACGTGCAGGAGCCTCTCTCCGGCTTGGCTCTGGATCTCACGCCACAGCTCGTAGGCGCGCCGGAGGAGCAACACGTACGACGGGTCCTCGTAGTATGCGAGCCGGATGATGCGGGTGTGGCCGTGCGAAGACCCCATCGAGTGCGGGACACCGAAGCGCTCCAGCCCGAGCACCCGCTTGCCGCGCCGGGCGAGATGGTAAGCGGCGGAGCTTCCCATCCCGCCAACGCCGACGACGATGGCGTCGTAGCGGCCAGAGTAGGTGACGCTCACGAGCCGGCGCCGCCGTTCGGAGACTGGCCGGCCCGGCCCGCCGGGACGTTCGTTCGAGAGTTGGCCGGGGTCATGGGACGGGAATTGGGCTCTGAGCGATGGCCGTCCTCGGCCGGTTCGGAGCGAATACGGGCGTTCTCCGGGTCGAAGAAAGGTGTCTGGGAGACTTTAGCGGGGATCGGTCGGCCGTTTATCTCCACGATCAGGTTGGCCCCGGGCCAGGAGTGGCCCGTGTCCACGTAGGCCATCGCGAGCATCTTGCGGACGCTGTGGCCCATCGCGCTCGAC
The DNA here is from genome assembly GCA_013812245.1 of Rubrobacter sp. Classification (GTDB taxonomy): domain Bacteria; phylum Actinomycetota; class Rubrobacteria; order Rubrobacterales; family Rubrobacteraceae; genus JACDGB01. The sequence continues at coordinate 823 of JACCTS010000034.1, read as the reverse complement.
GTGACGCGCCCGACCTGCCGGTCGCCCGGCATGACCGTATCCTCGTACCCGCCGGCCTCGGCCCCGGTCTCTACCACCTCGCGGAAGGTCGCCACGTCGCCGACGCTGTAGACCTTGGCCCCCGCCGTGGCTGGAACCTCGCTCTCTAAAGTAAGCCCCGTCCAACGCCTCTCGAGGCCCCTTTCCTGGAGACGCAGCAGCGCCTCGCGGCCGACGAAGTCGCGTTTCTCAAGGTGGATCCAGCGCGAGAGGCCCACGTGGAAGGGGGTGTCGTCCTCGCTTATGTCGGGGCCGTAGAGGGGCAGGCTCTTCTCTATGCGCAAAGACTGCATAGCCTCGACGCCGTAGGGCCTGAGGTCGAACTCGCGGCCTTTATCCAGGAGAAACTCCCACAGGGGACCGGCCTGGTCCGCCGGGGTGTAGAGCTCGTATCCGAGCTCCCCGGTAAAGCCGGAGCGGGAGAGCAGGACCTCTACCTCGCCGATGCGGCACGGGGCGAAGCGGAAGAAACGGAGCTCGTCCAGGTCCACGCCCTCGACGAGGGTCTTAGGAACCTCCGGGAGCGTGGGCCCTGAACGACCGGGAGGGCAATACCCGCGGTCACGTCGGTGGCGTAGGCGCTGGCACCCTGGGCGTGCTTGGAGATCCAACGGTAGGTCTTCAGGCGCGGCCCGGAGCTGGTGACGATCATGAAATGCTCTTCGTCGAACTTGTAGACGGTCACGTCGTCCACGATGCCGCCCCGCTCGTTGCACATCGTGGAGTAGCGGAGCTGGCCCGGCTCCATGTCCTTCACCTCGTTGACGAGCAGGCGCCTGACCAG
>JACCTS010000005.1 GCA_013812245.1 Rubrobacter sp. | reverse complement strand
CACCGCCAGAGTCGGGGGCAGGGAGCTCGTAAGAGCCTTTGACGAGGTCGTTCTTGCTCTCGGGAACGTCGTAGATGGCTACGTCCAGCGCTTCGCCGTCGTAGTCGGGGTCGATCATCACGGAGTCGACCATCGCGCGCCAGTCGGTGATACTGGCCTTGAAGAGCGAGGTGTCGCCGGCGTCCATGCCGAGACGCTCGACGATGGTCGGGCTGATGAAGTCTTCGATCTCGACGCGGATCTTGCCGTCGGCCCGGTCCACTTTCACATCGGCCTGGGCGGGCTGGTGGACGAAGAACTTGCCATACTGCTGGTCGGTACGCAGCTCTATGATCCGGATCTTGTTGGCAAACTCCACGGGACGGCTCATCTCGTCCAGCTTGACGATGCCCCGGTGCTTGTTCCAATCCTCCAACCAGTGGTCGGCCTGAAGCTCCTTGCCGACGCAGACGAGCAGGATGCCGCGCGTCTCCTCGCCTCCTCGGGCCTCCAACTCCCGCGTGACTTCTTCGAGGTCCATGACACCGAGCGGGTGGTCGAAGGGGACGATCTTTACCAACTCCTGCTTGCTGCCGGTGCCGAGCACGCCGTCGAAGAAACCGTCTGTCTTGGTGCGGTCGATGCCGATGTGCTCGCACGCCAGGTTCGCGGCCTCGTTGTGCTGAATCGCCAGGTCGTAGTCGTTGACCCGGTAGACGGAGAAGGACGTTTGCGCGGGCGCCGGCGGCTCATCTTCCTCGGCGTCCTCGAAGCCGCTCTGCGTGGCCTGGTTGGCGCTCTTTACCTGCGTGTTCATGATCTTCTGCAAACGCTTCGAGGTCGTCTGGATGGCGCCCTTGTTGATGTCACAGCCGATCCAACGCCGTCCGAGCTTCTGGGCCACCGCAGCGGTCGTGCCTGAGCCAATAAAGCAGTCGAGCACGATATCGTCAGGGTCGGAGCATAGGCGGATTATCCGATCAAGCAGAGCTTCAGGTTTTTCGGTCGGGTAATGCGCCGAGCCCCGGCGCTGTATACCTCTTATCATCGGAATGTCGTCCCACCAATCCTGAAGTGGTACTCCTTTACTCTCGTCAAGGTACCGCTTCAAGTACGTCATCCCACTGGCCGTATAAGCGAGACGCCCGGAGTCGTGCAGTTCCTTCATCCGGTCCCTGCTGAATCTCCAAGCCCGCGTGATGCCGTTCCACTCGTAAACGGGGTTTCCCTTTGCCGCGCCACCGGGTCCAGTTGCATCTGCCATGTTGAAGCGCCGCTCGGTCTCCGGCTCGACGTGACGATACCATTGCTCAACTGTGCTCTTCGGCAACGGCGAGAAAATTTGGTTCCAGTTGTAGCCGTCTCCCTTTGTATACAGGAGCAGCATGTCGTGAATCGTGCCGAGGTGCCGTGCCCCTTGCCCTACATCGCTGTGAGCGTCAGAGCGCTTCCACACGATCTGGTTGACAAAGCGATCCGGGCCGAAAACCTCGTCCATAACGCACTTCAGGTAATGGCCCCGAGCCGGATCGCAATGTAACCAGATCAACCCGTCTTCCGCTAACAGCTCCTTCAGGAGTATCAACCGCTCGTACATAAACTGAAGATAGTTGTCGTTGGCCTAGATGTCCGTGTACTGGATCTGCTCGCCGAGGGAATAGCTCTCACCTTCGAGCCTGGCTGTACCGTTCGTGCCGCGAAGGTGGACCCTGCGAACGTAATCCGCACCAGAATCGAAAGGCGGGTCTATGTAGATAAGGTTGACCTTGCCGCGAAAGCCACTCGTGAGCAGGTTGGCGAGGACTTCCTTGTTGTCGCCGTAGAAGAGCAGGCCGCCTTCGGGGTACTGGGCCGGCCAGTCTTCCCAGCGGTTGTCCTCCGACCCAGTGGGCGCTCCGTTTGCGTGGTAGGTCTCCGCGAGTTGGGCGGGGAAGGCGTTGACTCTGGAAAGGGCACGCTTTCCGACCCAACTGAGCATGGGGCGGCCCTTGACCGGGCCTATCTTCGCCGTGACGCTCGCCTTGTCCTTCGTGGTCATATGAGCCTTACCTGCCTTCCGTGAACTCGCGGGCGCGCTTCATCTTGGAGCGAACCAGATCGCCCGCCGGGGCGAAGATGATCTCGTACTCGATCTTGCCGGGTTGCAGCTTCTCCAGGCTCCTGACGGCGAGTGCCTTGCGTCCCTCGTCGCTGATGGCCGCGCCGCGCGCCATCTCCTCGGTGACGGTCTTCTCGAACTGCTCGCTCTTTATCTCGACGATCAGACACCGTCCCGAGCCCTCCGGCTCGCCCTCATCGGGTTTGAGCCGGATGATGAAGTCGGGAGTGTAGCGCCGGTTCTTGTTCGCCGCATCTCTCCACTCCACGAAGAAGTCCGTCTTCTTGGAATCGGTGACGGCGCCGGTGAAGTAGATGTCTTCGACGCGGTCGGGGTTGAGGTTCAGGTGCCGCAGCATCTCGACAAAGAAGGAGCGCTCGGGCGCGGAGTCGAAGTTGTAGGGATGGTAGTGGAAGCCGAAGCCGACCGGGTTCTCCTCGTCGGAGAGCAGGTTGAGTATAAGGTGCTCTTTGTCTTCGGCGTAGGAGATGGAGGTCGCGTACTCGCCCGTCTTCGCGTCCAGCCAGCCCTGCGGCTTGACGATCTCTATGGTGAGGGTCACCGTCTCCTCGCCCTCCTCGTAGCGGCAGGTCTGATCCTCGATTTGGGCCGCCACGGCGGGCAGGTGATCGGCGGGCATCTCGCCCTCGGGGTACAGGTCCGAGAGCAAGCGCCGGGTCTTGAGGGTATCCAGACGATAAGTCGACGCGAGCGACGTGGCCGCCTTGTAGAGGTCGGTGGTCTCGCCGGCGACGTCTATGGGGATGTCGTCCACAGCGCGCAGCACGCTCTGGGTGCCGGCCCGCTCGCCGACGCTGTAGGTGGTCCTTAGCATCGTCTCCGCAGAGCCGTTTTCCGAGGGCCTCTCCAGCGTCAGGCCGTCCGTGACAGAGCCGTTCTCAGAGTCCAGCCTGCGGATGACACGGCGCGTGAAGGTGATGGTGAGGGGAGGCGGGGGCGCTGCGGGGTCCTTGAGGCGCAGTACCGCCGTTTTCTTCTTTTTCTCGGACTTGGTGAGGTCCCCGAGGGTCTCACCGTAAGTCTCCTGGAGCTGCTTGTCCAGGGTGGCGCGGTTCTCGTCGGAGATGTAGATTCGCGCCTTGGTGTCGTTGCCCGGTACCTGACGCAGGCAGCGGCTCGCAGCCTGGAGGACGAAGTTGTTGGAGGTCTTGAGCTTGCGGGCGAGGGCGCAGGCGAAGAGGCTTGGGCAGTTCCAGCCCTCGGTCCCTTTGTTGACCAGCAGGATCACTCGGTAGGGAGAGTCCGGGTCGTTGAGGCGATTGAAGGCGGCGATCTCCGCCTGGCTGGAGTCCGAGGTATTCCGCAGAATGACTGCGGGACCCAGGCCGATCTCCGAAAGGGTGGCTTCGACGACGGGCCGGATCTCTTCGAGGTCGTCCGTCTGGGGGAAGTAGATCGCCAGCTTCGCCGGTGAGCCGTCGGGCAAGGAAACGTCTCTGTAGTCGTCGAAGAAGTC
>JACCTS010000601.1 GCA_013812245.1 Rubrobacter sp. | reverse complement strand
GTCCTTGAGAACCCCTAAGGATATGAGGTAGGGATTCCGGTGAAGGAATTTGCGAATACCTTCGGCAACCGAGAGCCGGGTGGGCGGTCGAGGTCCTCGTCGACTCCCCGGGTAGCGAACCCGGTCATGCTCGTCTCTCAGGAGAGCGCGAACCATCCCTCCGGGGATCTCAGCGTCATGGTTTCTAGGTTACAGTGGTGAAAGGCGCTAGGGGAAAATGTCTCCTCACACCCGGCAATGGCCTTGGGAGCGTAGTGCTTGACGAGAATCGGGATACACCCGCGGGCGAAGCTGTGGAGTTCCACGAGCTCGACAGTGAGCTTGTCTACAGCATTAGTTGCTGAGTGCCGGGGTTGTCGGGGACTCAGAGTTGACTGACGTGCCGCCGAGGACGTCGTTAGCTCAGTGGTGTCAAAGTGGTGTCAAGAGGCCCCCGGTGATGAACCGTAGGGCTCTGCCGATCTGAGTATTCGGCCTATCTAAGCCGATTAGGAAGAGCCGACGAGCGGACTCGAACCGCTGACCTGCTCATTACGAGTGAGCTGCTCTACCTGCTGAGCTACGTCGGCTTGTTACGGCTGGTGAGTATATCGCAGGGGGTGAGGGGCGTCATCCGATTGCTATTGGATCAGGTCTCCCACCTTCATCGTGCCGCGCTCGACGAGCTCCACCCTGTAGCCGTCCGGGTCAACAACGAACGCTATGCGGTAGTCGTGCCCCTCGACGGTCATTGTCTTGGGCTGGAGCGCGACCTCGACGCCCGTCTCTTCCAGCTTCGACACTGTGCCTTCGAGGTCGTCAACGGTGAAAGCCACGTGCGAGTAGCCGTTCCCGGCGTCGTACGGCTCTGTCTGACCGTGATTGTGGGTGAGCTCCAGCATGGGCTGAGAGGCGTCAGCCGCCATCGCGAAGAAGTAGTTGGTCGCCGTGTCGAAGTGCATTTCGCCGACCAGCTTCATCCCCAGCTTACCCACGTAGAAGTCCTTGCTCTTCTCGGGATCCAGTATCCGATAGCAGGTGTGGATGTATGTGACGGCCATTTTTATCCTCCCGATCTCGTCGCGAACCTCCCGCCCAATATACACCCGTTCAGAGCCCGGTTCGCGGAGGACTCGGCCAGCCCCTCGTCTATAATGCCATGCAGGTGGCGGTTCCAGAGGAGGAGAGAAAGTGGAGACACGGTTGATCGAAGCTCCCGCGTCCGGCGAGGTGCGCGATTACAAGATGCTTGTCGGGGGCGATTGGGTTGACGCGCTCTCCGGGAAGACCTTCGAGTCCATCAACCCGTACACGGGCCGGGCGTGGGCCACGGCCCCCGAGGCGGATGAAAAGGACGTGGACCGGGCGGTCAACGCTGCCCGTGCGGCCTTCGATGAGGGACCATGGGGCAAGATGACCGGCACCGAGCGGGCGCGCCTGATGCGACGGCTCGCGGACCTCCTTGCCGAGAATGCCGAAGAGCTGGCCACCGTCGAAAGCACGGACAACGGTAAGCTCCTCAGGGAGATGGGCGGTCAGTTGGGGGCGCTGCCCGAATGGTACTACTACTTCGCGGGGGCGGCGGATAAGATCCAGGGTGAGACCATCCCCTCGGACAAGCCGAACTTCTTCGTCTACACGAGAAGAGAGCCTATCGGGGTCGTCGGCGCCATCGTGCCGTGGAACTCGCCGCTGCTCCTCCTGACCTTCAAGCTGGCGCCCGCGCTCGCCGCAGGCTGTACGATAGTAGTGAAACCCGCCGAGCAAACCCCGGCCTCCGTCCTGGAGTTCGCAAAGCTCTTCGAGGAAGCGGGCTTCCCGCCTGGCGTCGTCAACGTGGTAACGGGCTACGGGGAAGAAACGGGCCGTCCCCTGGTGCGCCATCCCGGCGTGGACAAGGTGGCTTTCACGGGCTCCACCGAGACAGGAATAAGCGTAATGAAGGACGCTGCGGACCACCTCGCAAGGGTCAGCCTAGAGCTCGGCGGCAAGTCGCCGAACATCGTCTTCGACGACGCGGATCTCGAAGCCACGAACAACGGCGTGGTCTCCGGCATCTTCGCGGCCACGGGCCAGACGTGCATCGCCGGCTCAAGGCTCTTCGTTCATGAGCGTGCCCACGACGAGCTGGTAGAGCGGCTCTCGGAGAAGGCGAGGACCATCAAGCTCGGCAACCCACTGGAGGCGGAGACTGAGATGGGGCCCGTCGCCTTCAAGGAGCAACTCGACAAGGTGCAGAGCTACATCGAGGTGGGAAGGCAGGAAGGCGCCGAGCTTGTCTGTGGCGGGAAGCGGCCGGGCACGGAGGATCTCAAGAACGGCTACTTCATAGAGCCGACCATCTTTGCGGGGGTGAACAACGACATGCGGGTGGCGCGGGAGGAGATCTTCGGCCCCGTGCTCTCAGTCATCCCCTTCGAGAGCGAGGAAGACCTCATCCGGCAGGCCAACGACACCAGCTACGGGCTGGCGGCTGGCATCTGGACCAGAGATATCCAGAAAGCGCACCGCGTGGCGCACGCCCTCAGGGCAGGGACCGTCTGGATCAACGCCTACCGAACCCTCTCGTTCAATACGCCGTTCGGCGGCTACAAGATGAGCGGCATAGGCCGCGAGAACGGCCTGGAGGCCCTCAAGGACTACACCCAGGTGAAATCCGTATGGGTCGAACTCTCAGGCCAGACCCGCGACCCGTTCCAGCTCGGCTAACCGGGCATTCCGGTTTCGGCCCGATGCTACGTGTCTGGCTTCTCCAGCCAGACGGGCGGCGGTGTGATCCCGCGTCCGGGAGGATAACCGGCGTCCCTGGCCCCGATATCGCTCACGGTCATCAGCACCCGCACCTTCATGTCGCGCTCGCAAAGGATCTAACACGAGAGCCGGGCCTTCCCCACGAGGTCGCGCATCCCGAGGATCATCAACTCGGCCTGGGTCATCGCCACCGGCTCGCCCTCCAGGAACTCTACCCGGCAGGTCGTACACCTCGCGTAGGAGCCGCAGACGTGCATGATGTCCACCCCGGCGTCCTCCTCTATGGCGAGGACGAGGCGCTTGCCTTCCTCGACCTCGAAGGTTCCAGCGCCCTCTACTTCCACCCTGGGCATTCGTTCCCTCCTCACGAGACGGGCCGTAACATCCAGGATGTCACGCTCGCGGGCTCCCCGCAACACCAGGGGGCGCGTCTCCATATAACCTTTGGCATAATGTCCGGGAGAAGCGGGGCGAGGAGGAAGGATCTACCAGCATGCGGAGTCTGCCCAGGATAGAGACAATGGCGCAGGCAAGAGAAGTGTTGCTCGAGATGTCCGGGGAGCAGGAGATCACGGCGGAGCTAGACGAATGGCAGGCCAGCATCAGGAAACACAACGATCAGGAATTCAGCGCCGCGTTTTCCGAGCATGAAACCGGGACCATCAGGCTCTTCGACGCCTCGCAAATCCTGCTGGAGCATGGGGACCACGACCTATACCTCGACCAGCCCTGACGGGGTACTCCACCGGGGGAATGGGTAGGATCCCCCTATCCGAGAAAGGAGCCGTAGATGTCAGAGGACGAAAGCGGAGAACTTCTCGTCAAGGAGTTTACGGAGCGCACCCTCAACGCGGCCCGGCTGCACTACCTCCTGCGCCAGGAGATCGGCATCGAGGACCCCTGGCACACCATAGTGCTGTCGATTTGCGCCTTCGACAAACTGCACCTCAAGGATGGCTGGGAGTTCATCTTGATGAACAAGCAGGACATAGAAGACGTGGCCCAACTCTTCGAGCTCTCCAACTCGCCGGAGGAGTTCAGAGAAGGGCTCATAGCGCTTAAAGAGCAGGACCTGATGGAGCAAATGGAGAAGCGGGATCTCGGCCAATAGGAGAAGCGCATGGCCGAGAGCAGGGAAGATGTAGAGCGGGCCCTCACGGAGTTGGGATGGGAAGTGCGGACGGACGACTCAGGCGCGATCATGGGCGGTTACGGCAAACATCACGTGATGGTGAGCTTCCAGGACGGGGAGCCTACCTCAGTGACCATCTCCTACGTAGGCAAGGGCGGCGAGATCCTCAGCAGAGCATGGTCGGGCGTGGAGCGTCTACCCACCCCCAGGAACGTCATCCGGATGCTCTCTAAAAACGGTTAGCGGCACCCGGAGCTGGGGGGCACGTCACCACTTTTGTCCTGTTTTAAAGAGGAAGGCGGCGGTTTCCAAAGGAAACCGCCGCCCCTCCTCCGGTGAGCTTTGGCTCAGCCGGGTAGTTGTGGTTCGTCTTCCTCTTCCGGGAGATCGAAACCGAGGAGTTCGGCCGCGTCTTCGGGGTTGGCGAACAACATCACCTTATCGTCGAGCTTCGCCATCCGCCCGTAGTG
>JACCTS010000490.1 GCA_013812245.1 Rubrobacter sp. | reverse complement strand
CTCCACCTCCAGGAGCGCCAGCGCGTCAGGTTGTTCGTCCGGCGGGACACCTACGGGCGCTTCTTCTCGTGCCTGGTCTTCGTGCCGCGCGACCGTTACAACACCGAGATCCGCCAGCGCATGCAGGAGATCCTGCGTTCCGCCTTCGGCGGCGCGAACGTGGAGTTCAACGTCCGGCTCTCCGAGTCAGTGCTGGCGAGGCTTCACTTCACCATCTACACAGGACCGGGCGGAAGCCCGGAAGACGAGCCGGATTACGACGTGAACGAGATAGAGGAGCGCCTGGCGGAGGCGACGCGTTCGTGGACGGATGACCTGTACGGCGCCCTGATCGAAGGCTGCGGTGAAGAGGTGGGCATCGAGCACTTCCGCAAATACAGGGACGCCTTCCCCGCCGGCTACCGCGACGGCTTCCTGGCCCGCACGGCCGTTGCGGACATCCTCAGCATCGAGAACCTCTCCTCCGAGGACGATATCGGCATGAGCCTCTACCATCCGCTGGAGGAGTCGGACAACTTCCTGGGCTTCAAGCTGTTCCGGGAGGGAGAGCAGATCTCACTCTCCAGCGTCTTACCTCTGCTTGAGGACATGGGCGTCCAGGTGGTGGACGAGCGCCCGCACCGAATAGAGGCTGCGGACGCTGACCCCGTCTGGATCTACGACTTCGGCCTCGTCCACGAGGCGCCCGGCGAGTTCGGGACCGGCGAGGTCCGCGATATCTTCCAGGACGCGTTCTCCCGCGCCTGGAGCGGCGCCGTGGAGAACGACGGCTTCAACCGCCTCGTCCTGCGTGCCCGGCTTACATGGCGTCAGGTCACGGTCCTGCGAGCCTACTCCAAGTACCTCAGGCAGGCGGGCACCCGCTTCAGCCAGACCTATATGGAAGACACCCTCTTCGAGAACCCGCACATCGCCCGACTCCTCGTCGATCTCTTCGAGGCCCGCTTCGACCCGAACAAGCAGGCCCGGGCGGAGAGCGAGACGAAGCGGATCGAGGGTGAGATCAAAGAGTCCCTCGACGCCGTGGCGAGCCTGGACGAGGATCGTATCCTGCGCAACTTCCTGGACGTGACCCTGGCGACCGTCCGCACCAACTACTTCCAGACGGACGAGGAGGGCGAACCGAAGCCACGCGTGTCGTTCAAGTTCGACCCGCAAGAACTGCCCATGCTGCCGTTGCCACGTCCGCGGTTCGAGATCTTCGTGTACTCCCCGCGGGCCGAGGGCGTCCATCTGCGCGGCGGCGAGGTGGCACGCGGCGGCATCCGTTGGTCCGACCGCCGCGAGGACTTCCGCACCGAGGTTCTCGGCCTCATGAAGGCCCAGACCGTGAAGAACGCCGTGATAGTGCCCGTCGGCGCCAAGGGCGGCTTCGTCGTGAAGCGCCCGCCAACCGGCGGCACACGCGAAGAACTCCAGAACGAGGTCATAGCCTGCTACCGGACCTTGATCTGCGGGATGCTCGACCTCACGGACAACCTCTCCGGCGACGAAGTCGTCCCGCCCCCGGACGTGGTCCGATACGACGATGACGACCCGTACCTCGTGGTCGCGGCGGACAAGGGCACGGCCACCTTTTCGGACATCGCCAACGGCATCTCGGAGGAGTACGGCTTCTGGCTCGGCGACGCCTTCGCCTCCGGCGGCTCCGCTGGCTACGATCACAAGGAGATGGGCATCACCGCGAAGGGCGCGTGGGAGTCCGTGAAACGGCACTTCCGGGAGCTTGGCAAGGACATCCAGAACGAGGACTTCACCGTGGCCGGCATCGGCGATATGTCAGGCGACGTATTCGGCAACGGCATGCTCCTCAGCCGACACATCAAACTCGTCGCGGCGTTCAACCACCTCCACGTCTTCCTCGACCCCGACCCCGACCCCGGAAAGAGCTACGCCGAGCGCGAGCGCCTCTTCGGCCTCTCCCGCTCCACCTGGGCGGACTACGACGCGGACCTCATCTCCGAGGGCGGGGGCGTATTTCCGCGCTCCGCCAAGTCCATCCCGCTCTCCCCGCAGATACAGGAGATGCTAGGAGTCGAGGACGAGGCAATGGTCCCCAACGATCTGGTGAACGCCGTGCTCAAGGCCGAGGTGGATCTGCTCTTCAACGGCGGCATCGGGACCTACGTGAAAGCGTCCGAGGAGACGAACGCCGAGGTCGGCGACCGCGCCAACGACACGCTGCGGGTGGATGGCAGGGACCTCCGGTGCCGCGTGGTTGGCGAGGGCGGAAACCTCGGACTCACGCAGATGGGACGCATCGAATACGCGCTGAACGGCGGCAGGATCTACATGGACGCGGTGGACAACTCCGCCGGCGTTGACTGCTCCGACCACGAGGTAAATATCAAGGTGCTGCTGAACGCCATCGTCGAAGGCGGCGACATGACCGTCAAACAGCGCGACGAGCTGCTCGCCAGCATGACGGATGAGGTCGGACGGCTAGTCCTGCGGGACAACTACGAGCAGACCCGCGCCCTCAGCAACGCCTCGGCCCTCGCGCATCAAATGGTGGACGTTCACACCCGCTACATACGAGCCCTGGAACACTCCGGCGCCCTGAACCGGGATCTGGAGTTCCTTCCGAGCGACGAGACCCTGGCCGAACGCCGCTCCGATGGAAGGGGGCTCACCGCCCCCGAGTTCTCTATCCTGTTGTCGTACACCAAGATCACACTGTACAGGGACATCCTGGCCTCCGACCTGCCTGAAGACCCATATCTCACCGCCGAACTGGAACACTACTTCCCCGAGCCCCTGCGCGAGCGCTTCCGCGACAGGATGCCGGAGCACCGGCTGCGGCGTGAGATCCTGACGACCAGCGTCGTCAACGAGCTGGTGAACGAGGGTGGCCCCTCTTTCGCGTTCAGGCTTGGGGAGGAGACCGGGGCGGAGCCTGCGGACCTCGCCCGGGCTTTTACGGCGGCGCGTGAGATCTTCGGCGCCCATGGGCTGTGGAAGGAGATAGAGGATCTGGACAACCAGGTCGAGGCCGGAACTC
>JACCTS010000523.1 GCA_013812245.1 Rubrobacter sp. | reverse complement strand
GGCCTCTACGTCCCCGGCACCAGGACGTAGAGGCCGATGGCTATGAAGTGACAGATGCTACCGGCCAGGACGAAGAGATGCCACAGGGCGTGCGAATACGGCATCCGGCGGTGATAGAAAAACGTGCCGGCCGTGTAGAGGACCCCGCCAAGGACGAGCCACACTAGCGCGCCCATCGTGAGGGATTCGATCAGGGGCTTGAAAGCGACGACGCCGAGCCAACCCATGCCAACGTAGGCAACCGTTGAGAGAACAGCGAAGCGGCCGGTGAAGAACACCTTGAAGACGATCCCGAGCACGGCCATGCTCCACACGATCCCGAAGAGCGTCCAGCCCCATCCTCCACCGATTCCGACGAGGACGAACGGCGTATACGAGCCGGCGATAAGAAGGTAGATCGCGCAGTGGTCCAGCACCCTCAATATGCGTTTGATCTCCGGCTTCCTGAAGGCATGGTACAGCGTCGAGGCCGCGTACAGCGCCACCAGCGTCGCGCCGTAGACACCCGCGCTCGCCGCGTGCAGCGCCTCATCGCGCGCCACGCCGAGGTACACCAGCACGCATAAGCCCACCACGCTCGCCACGAGACCCACGGCGTGCGTCGCGCTGTTGGCGACCTCCTCCCGGACCGTGTAGCGCGCCTCCAACCGAACTCCTAGGTGGCCTCGAAGACTACGGTTTCATCTCCGGTGTATTCTCCCCGGCCTTCGAGGACGAGGTGATCCAGGTGCGCCAGGGTCTCGGCGAGGGCGAAGCATCGCTGGTGCGTCGTCAGGGCGCCGCGGAACACGAGGCGGGAGACCTCATATGGCGTCTTCGGACGATCCGAGATCGCTCGCCGCATGGTCTCCAAACGCTCCTCGTGATGGGAGATCAACTCTTCGATCCGTCCGTCCAGGTCGTGGAATACAGGGCCGTGTCCGGGGAGAATCAGACCCGCACCGAGGCCGCGCATGCTTTCCAGCGACTCCAGGTAGCGGGACAGCGGGTACGGCTCCGACTCTGGCCAGAGCCCGATGTTCGGCGTGATCCCGAGCAGCAGGTGGTCGGCGGCGAAGAGGATGCCGCGCGCCTCGTCGTGCAGCACGATCTGGTTGTCTGCGTGTCCCGGTACATGGATTATGCGGGCCGAATTCTCTCCGAGCGGCAACTTCTCTCCGGGCCGCAACGGGACCATCTCATCCGGCAGCGGCAAGGCGTAACGAACCACGCCGGTAGCCTCTTCGGCCATCCCGCGCGGCATCCCGTGCCGTATCAGGTACTCCTCGAACGGTTGCGAATTAGACGCGCCCCAGAGCCAGCGGGCGAAGGGGATCTCCCGCTCCGTCATGCAGACCGGGGCGCCGGTTCGCTCCCCCAGCCACCGCGCCGCCCCAAGGTGGTCGGGGTGAAAGTGCGTCACCGCGATTCGCTTCACGTCCCGACCCAGATCACAACCCGCCACGGCAGCCCCAGCTTCCCACGCCGCGCGGGCCGACGGGTAGTCGTAGCCGGCGTCAATCAGGGTCCAACCCTCATCACCCTCGACGAGGTACACGGAGACGAAGCGCAGCGGGAAAGGCACGGGCAGCTTGAGTTGCCAGGTGCCCTCCGCCACCGGGGCAACCTCCCCAATGGGTTGCGTGGCGAGATTCGAAGCCGTGACGCTCACGCCAGCGTCCGGAAGAACTCGGAGATCTCGCGGTTGGCAACCTCAGGCTGCTCGTAGTGGGCGAAGTGGCCGGCTTCTCTCATCGGGGCGAAGTCGAGGTCCGAGAAGTAGTCTCCGAGCCGGTCGGCCCACCCTACCTTGAGCACGCTGTCGCCCTCTCCCCACCGGACGCGCGTGGGCGTCTCTATCTTCGGCAGTTCCGGTGCGCCGTTGCGGATGAGATCCAACCTCGACTCCCGGCTGCCGATGTACCAGTCGAACCCGCCCTGGAGGTTGCCCGGCTTCATGAAGTTGTCCACCCAGGCGTCCAGATCCTCGTCGAAGCGGCCTGGCTCGTATGCCCAGTGGTCGAGGAAGTGCCGGATGTAGATCTCGCAGGTCTTGCGATTCTCGCCCACAAGGGAGGCGGCCCAGGGCTGCTGGTTGAAGGTCTGGTACCAGATCTCGTTTACGCTCTCGGGCGACACCCAGCGCCTACCGATCCCCGGATACGGACAGTTGAAGAAGAACAGGCCACTCAGACGCTCCGGGTACTTCCGGGCAAAACCCTGCGCCACGTAGGCGCCCACGTCGTGGCTGACGACCCCGAACCTCTCGAACTCCAGAGAGTCCGCGAGCCCGAGCAAGTCCTCCACGAGATCACTGAGGAGCCGATTCGGAGGATCGGGTGTTCCCGGCTTCTCCGTGTCACCGAAGCCACGAAGATCAGGCGCCACTACGTCGAATTCTTCAGCCAAGGTCGGGATGTTCTTGCGCCACGTGTACCAGAACTCGGGCCAGCCGTGCAGCAGCACCAGCGGAGGTCCTTCGCCGCGGCGGACATAGTGGATGCGGATGCCGTTGGATTCGAGGTACTGGTGGTTCCAGTCGGTCACTCTGGACTCATCCCGGCCATCAGTTCTGGAGGTTCTCGAAGATCCCGGCCGCTCCCATTCCCCCGCCGATGCACATGGTGACCATCCCGTACTTCGAGTTCCGGCGCTTCATCTCCGAGAGGAGCTGGACCGTGAGCTTGGTGCCGGTCGCGCCCATCGGGTGGCCGAGGGCTATCGCGCCGCCGTGCACGTTGGTCTTCTCCAGGTCCATGCCGACCTCCCGGATCACTGCGAGGGCCTGGGCCGCGAAGGCTTCGTTGAACTCGATCAGGTCTATCTCGTCAAGCGAGATGCCAGACTGCTTCAACACCTTCGGGATGGCGACCGTAGGCCCGATCCCCATGACCTCGGGCCTCACGCCCCCAACCGCGAACCCGACGAACCGCGCCAGAGGAGTGAGCCCCCGCCGCTCGGCCTCTTCGCGCTCCATCACGACCACTGCGGCGGCCCCATCGCTCCGCTGCGAGGAGTTGCCGGCCGTCACCGTGCCGCCGTTCTGGAAAGCGGGCTTGAGGTTGGCGAGCTTCTCAGACGAGGTGTCGCGCGGCCCCTCGTCACGCGCAAAGGTCGTTTCGAAGTGCTGTGAATCTCCAGAATCGTCCACCCAGTCCAGCTTCACGTCGAGCGGGACGATCTCATCGTCGAAGACGCCGGAGTTCACGGCCTCCTTCGCCAGCGTGTGGCTGCGGAGGGCGAACTCGTCCTGGTCCTCGCGGGATACGTCGAACTCGCGGGCCACCTGCTCGGCGGTCAGGCCCATGCCCATGTAGGCGGCTGGGTTGATCTCCAGCAGCCCCGGATTGGGTGAGAAGTCCGGCATCTCAAGCGTCGAGGACATGTGCTCCGTGCCGCCCGCCACGATTGTGGTCGCGTGACCTACCATGATCCTCTCCGCAGCCAGCGCGATGGTCTGCAAACCAGAGGAGCAGAACCGGTTCACCGTCTGGGCCGGGACCATGTCGGGCAACCCCGCCCGCAGCGCCGCCAGCCTGGCGACGTTGTAGCCCTGCGTCCCCTCCGGCATCGCGCAACCGACGATCACGTCCTCTATGTCGGCGGGGTCCAATCCCTCGGCCCGATTCAACGCTCCGCTCAGGGCGGCTGCGGTCAAGTCCACGGGATGCGTCCCCCGCAGCGTCCCCCGCGGCGCCCGTCCGACCGCGGTCCTGGCTATCGAGACTATTACCGCTTCGTTCATTCTGGCTCCCTTCCTCAATTCCTCAACGGCTTGCCGGTCTCCAGCATGTGCCCGATGCGCTCGTGGGTCTCCTCGTTCTCCAGGAGCGCCAGGAACGCTTCCTTCTCCAGGTCGAGCAGGTATTCCTCGGGGACCCACTGGCCCAGCGAGAGGTCTCCGCCCGTCAGAACGTGAGCGAGGTGCCCGGCCACGACGCCGTCGTACTCGCTGGCGTAGCGTCCCCACTGCATGGTCCTGACGCCGACCTCCAGCGCTGCCCGAGCGGTCTTGCCCGAGGCGTATACGTTTGCGGCGCGTTCCGGCGGGGCGTAGCCGTCGGCGAGATCCAGGACCTCGCGTCTGGCGGCCGAGAGTAGGTGGTCCGCGTTCATCACGACCCGGTCGTCCTCTGTGAGGAAGCCCATTGCCTTCGCTTCGAGCGCGCTCGTCGCGGTCTTGGCGAGGGCGATGGTCTCGAAGGCTTTCTGGACGAAAGGCAGTGCGGGAGATCCGGATGCCGCGTGCAGTGGCGGGGAGACGATGCGGCGGGCCAATTCCTTGACACCGCCCCCGGCTGGTATGAGGCCGACGCCCGTCTCGACGAGACCCATGTACGTCTCGCCGGCGGCGACTACCCTGTCGACGTGCAGGCAGATCTCCAGTCCCCCGCCGAGCGTCTGCCCGCGCGGGGCGGCGACAACCGGCTTGGCGGCGAACCGGAAGCCCATCAGGAGCCTCTGCAAACCTTCGATGCGCTTTTCGATCTCACCGAGCATCCCGTTCCTGGCGGCGTGCCCGATCTCGCCGAGGTTCGCCCCCACGCAGAAGTTGCGCCCCTCATTACCGACGACGAGCCCTGCCCAGTCTTCGTTTTCGAGACGCTCCAGCGCCACAAACCCCATCTCCACGATGGCCTCGTCTATAGAGTTGCCCCACGAGTGGAACTCCAGGCACAGGACACCGGCGCCGAGATCGAGGAGGCTGGCCGAGTCGTTGCGGGCGAGCTCTTTGCCCGCGTCCCGCAGCCGGTCTAGCGAGATGTACAGCGGATCCTCGCGCACCGGCTCGTACTCTTTGCTGACGGGGCTGAACTGTAGCTCCCGCCCGTCTTCGGTCTTGTAGAAGGTTTCGTTTCCGCCGTCGAGCATCTCGCGGACCCAACCGGCGACCTCGATGCCGAGCGAGTCCATCTGCTCCACGGTCTCCCGAACACCGAGCAGGTCCCAGGTGCGGAAAGGTCCTGCCTGTTGGGCGAAGCCCCACTCCATCGCGTGGTCTGCGTCTTCGAGAGTGTCGGAGATCTCCGGTAGCCGCCGCGCAGAGTAAGCCAGGTACGGCAGGAGCGTGTCACGCAAAAACCTGGCGTGTCGGTCGTCCTCTGCAGGCGTCTCTCGAATAGCCCGGAGTCGCTTGCCGAGGTCACGTTCCTTTCCAACCTTATGCGCAAGCGGAACCTCTGGATTCTCCGCCGGATGGTGCTCGAAGGTGTCGAGGTCGAGCACGTCGAAGATGGTCTTGCCTTCGCGTTTGCCGCGCTTGTAGAAACCGGCGCCACTCTTATTGCCGAGGAGATCCTTATCCAGCATCTCCTTCAGCTTCGGGGGCGGCTTGAGGTCTTCGCGCGACTCGTCTTTTGGGACGGCCTCATACAGAT
>JACCTS010000521.1 GCA_013812245.1 Rubrobacter sp. | reverse complement strand
CGGACAGAAGAACGTGGCCCAGGCGCCGCCGCGGGCGCCCTCGGAGATACCGAAGGATGAGCCTGTGGCGAGGGTCGCGTCGCAGGTGGAGCAGAGCGTGGTGCAGGTCAACGTGCGGGCCGTGCAGAATACACCATACGGCGCCCAGGAGTCGCAGGGGATAGGGAGCGGTGTGATCTACCGCAAAGACGGCTACATCGTCACCAACAACCATGTGATCAAGGGCGCCAGCGAGGTCAACGTCGCCTTCGCCGACGGTTCCACGGAGCGTGCGGAGGTCGTCGGACGCGACCCGCTCACCGACCTGGCCGTGATCCGGGTAGACCGCAATAACCTGCCCGCGGCCAGCTTCCAGGACAACGAAGACCTCACCGTAGGCCAGCTCGCCGTGGCCATCGGCAGCCCCAGCGGTTTCGAGTCCACGGTGACGTCGGGCGTCGTCAGCGGTGTCGCCCGCGAGATCCCACCGGAGTTGACGGGACGCCTGGATCCCTCGCTGGTGGACCTGATCCAGACCGACGCCGCCATCTCGCCCGGCAACTCCGGCGGCGCGCTGGTGAGCCGCGACGGCGAGATCATCGGCATCAACGTCGCCTACCTGCCAGCCGAGACCGGGGCCGTGAACATCGGCTTCGCCATCCCGTCGGATACGGCCGTCTCGGTGGCTGACCAGCTCATCGAGACCGGGGAGGTCTCCAGCCCCTACCTCGGCGTCGAGACTGCGGACCTCAGCCAACAGGACGCCGACAGGTTCAACCTTCCGATGGACTCCGGCGCCATAGTCGCCCAGGTCGTGCCCGGTAGCGCCGCCGACGACGCCGGCGTCCGCGTCGAGGACATCGTCGTGGGCCTGGGAGACACGGAGATACGGAGCTCCGGAGACCTGTTCGGCGCGCTACGCGACTACCGGCCCGGAGATAACGTGAAGCTCACCGTCGTGAGGAACGGCGAGAAGCAAACCCTCGACGTAACGCTCGATGAACGGCCCAGCTAGCTGAACGGCTCGGGCACGGTTGCAGCCGGACGGAGAAGGAGGATTCTGGAGACCTTCGCCACCGCTGCTATCCAAAAGAGGATCTCCAGCGTGAGGCCACCCCGGAGACTCTCATTGCTTCCAGAGCCAGAACCCCGAATTGTCCATGGTATCATCCGGTTCATCGCCGGTAGCCGGGGGTGAAGGTGATCGAGGCGTGGAAGCAATGGGCCAGGAAGCTCAAGGTCGAGGTGTACGCGCTGTACCTGGCGTACCGGGACCCGCGGGTTCCGTGGTACGCCAGGGTCTTCGCGGCGTGCGTGGTGGGGTACGCCTTCAGCCCGATAGATTTGATCCCCGACCCCATCCCCGTCCTCGGTTACCTGGACGATCTCATCCTGATCCCCCTGGGCATCGCGCTCGCCATACGCATGATCCCGGACGAAGTGCTGAAAGATTGCAGGGAGAAGGCCAGGGCCGCCGAGGGGCGGCCCGTGAACCGGGTTGCGGCCGTCATCGTGGTGGCTGTCTGGGTGGTCCTCGCGGCCCTCGCCGTCTTCCTCGTGATGCGGATGATGGGGTCGTAGTAATTTTCGGTCGTGTGCTACGATCCAACCTGTTCGTAGCGAGCGAGAAAGAGGCAAGGGCTTGGGCAAGAAGAGAGGTACGCAGGACCGGCGGGTCTCCGAGGGCGGCGGCTCCCGGAGGGCCGGGATAATCATCGGGGCGATAGCGGCCGTGTTCCTGGTGGGATTCGGCGCGCTGGTGTTCTTCGACAGCCGCCAGCGTTCAGGGAGCGCGCCGCCGGGCGAGGTCGAGTCCTTCGACGTGGGACCGGCTGGACAGCACACGGAAGCCTCCGTGGACTACGAGCAGAGCCCTCCGGTCGGCGGGGAGCACAACCCCGTATGGCAGAACCAGGGTTTCTACACCGAGCCGGTCCGCAACGAGACCGCCGTCCACACCCTGGAGCATGGAGGAGTCTGGATCACCTACCAGCCCGACCTCCCGCAAGCGCAGAAGGACCGCATCCGCGAGCTGGTCGAAGGACAGACCTGCATGCTGGCGAGCCCTTATCCAGACCTTTCATCCCCCGTCGTGGCCTCCGCGTGGGGCAAGCAGTTGAGCGTGGAGAACGCCGACAGCCCCGACCTGGAACGCTTCATCCGGGCCTACCGCCAGGGGCCGCAGACCCCCGAACCCGGAGCCGCCTGCACCGGCGGTGTCGGGACGCCCTCGTAGCATTGAGGTCCACCACCCCTCGCGGCACCTGGAAGCCGGGCGCCAAAGTCCCGTCATCCCGGCAAGACGCGCTGCTCCTGCCGCTGGCCCTTCTGGCCGCGCTGGCGGTGACGGCGTTGTTCATCGTCTACCTCTCCACCCGGTCGCCGGACGACAATTCGGTGGAAGCCGGGTTCGCCAGGGATATGTCCACCCACCACGCCCAGGCCGTGGAGATGGCCGAAATCGTCCAGAACAAGACAGGGAGCGACGAGATAAGAACCCTCGCCAGCGACATCGCCCTCACCCAGCAGGCCCAGATCGGGCAGATGCGGGGCTGGCTCGACGTATGGGGCCTCTCCCCCACCGGCTCCGAACCCGCGATGGCCTGGATGGGACATCCGACCGAAGGCCGCATGCCTGGCATGGCGTCGCCGGAGCAGATAAATCAGCTTCGCGAAGCATCGCCCGAGGAGGCGGACAAACTCTTCCTGCGGCTGATGATCCCACACCACGGGGCCGCCGTGCCGATGGCCCAGGCCGCCATCGAAGATACAGATCGTCCCGAGGTGGAGAACCTCGCCCGGACCATGATCGCCTCCCAGAAGGCCGAGATAAAGATAATGGAGGACATGCTTCGGGAGCGGGGCGCGAAGCCTCCCGCTTCGGAAGCCTCTCCCATGCACGATGGCATGGACATGGGGGGCGCGTAGCATGACGAGCACGGCTAGGCCACTCGTGAGCCGCTGGACGAGCGTGGTGGCGGCCCTGATCTTCTCGCTGGCGATCTTCGCCGTGGACCAGGGGCTCAAACGCCTCGTCGAAGGAGCCATGCGACTCGGCGAGACCCTGCCCGCCATCCCCGGCGTCCTGAATTTCACCTACATCGAGAACGACGGTGGGGCGTTCGGCATCCTCGGTGGCAGCCAGGTCGTGCTGCTGATAGGGAGCGCCGTCGCGGTCGG
>JACCTS010000513.1 GCA_013812245.1 Rubrobacter sp. | reverse complement strand
CATTGACGGTCATCGCGTCCCAGTCTTCGGGACCGTACCATCCGACCCTATCTCCGCTGTAGTCTGCGTGGATTCCTACCGGCCCCCGCGGCCTGGCGAAGTAGATCAGATCTATGTGCTGGTGCCCTGGCCCGATGTTCTCCACCTGCACCCCTGCAGGGCGGTGGAGTTGAACGGGGTCCTCGATGTCCTCGCGCCTGTCCCCCAAGAGCTCGACCTTTACGCCGGTTTCCTCGATGACCTCGCGCACGGCCGCATTGTCGGGAAGCTCATTTTTCTCTATATGCCCCTAAATCCACACACGCTCTGGTGCTGACCTTTCGCGCCCGGCTCTGCGCCGGGGAAGTGTCGCTGGTCGAGGTGGCGCTCGTCTAGTGGTTACGCGTTCGCGACCTTCTTCATCGTACTGCCCTAAAGTCGAATGCTCGGAAGTTCGCATAGTCCCGGTACTATGCCGCACGGCTTCTTATGTACGTGACAGGGGGGGCTTCGTGGCCTACGGTACATAAGAAGCTGATAATAAGCCACGGAGGATAGACGGCCCTCCGTGACCCTAGACCGCCGCTACTAGCCCGACACCCCCTTCCGGAGCTGGTGGCGGGGCGTAAAGAAGGAGCGGTACGAGAGGGTGCCGACCAGGATGGCGGCGATGGAGACGCTGCCAAGGAGCATGTAGAGGACTACTATCTGCAGCCGCACGGCCTCCAAGGGATCGGCGCCGGCGATGATCATTCCTACCATCGCGCCGGGCAGGAAGATGATCCCCGTGGTCTTTGTGGCGTCTATGAGGGGGATGAGGGCGCTCTGCAAGGACACTCTAAGGATGGGAGCTACGGCCTGGCGGCTCGTGGCCCCGAGTGCGAGGGCGGCCTCGACCTTGGGCCGCTGCTCGGCCAGGTCGTCGCGGATGCGGGTCAGCGTCAGGCTGGCGGCGTTCATGGAGTTGCCGATCACCATCCCGCCGAGCGGGATCAAATACCTGGCCGTAGCCGGCACGACTCGGAGCGCGAGCAGCAACCCGAGCGTCGCCACCGCCGCCACCCCCACGGCAACAGCCGCGACCGCGAAAGCCCTCGGAACGTCCCCAGCTCGGCGCGCCGAGGTCCACGCGGCGAAGAGGACCATCCCTCCCAGGAGCAGCGCGACCGCCCCGAGGTTCTCCAATCCAAAGATAAAGTTTATGACGTAGCCTATCGCGGCGAGCTGCACGAACGAGCGAACCACGGCGACGCCGATCTCCCTCTCCAGATCCAGCCTCTCGTACAGGCTCAGGACGACCGCCACGGCCACGAGCCCGAGGGTCAGGAGCGCCGAGCCGACCGTCTGCAAGCCCTCCATCCTAGAGCCTCCCCGCGATAAAGCGCCGCGCCCGCTCGCCCGCCTCTGAGAAGAAGTCTCCTCTCTCCCACTCCCCCACGCTCTTTCCATCGGCCAGGAGGACGAGCCGGTCGGCGACGCGCTCTACCTGGGAGAGGTCGTGGCTCACGAAGACCATCGTGAGCCCCAGGCGGTCGTTCAGGTCGCGGACGAGCTCCTCGATCTTGCGCCTGGCCGCCTCGTCGAGGGCGCTCGTGGGCTCGTCCAGGAGGAGCGCCTCGGGCTCCAGGGCGAGGGCTCGGGCTATGGAGACGCGCTGCTGCTGTCCGACGGACAGCGTCTGCGGGTCGCGCCCTGCCAGCGAGGGATCGAGCCCCACCACTTCGAGCAGCCGCCCCGGGTCTGCGTCTCCGCCGGAGAGGCGCGCCCCGTACAGGACGGCCTCCTCTACCGAGGTCCCGAAGAGGGCGGGTATCTGGAACACCATCCCGACCCGACGTCGCAGCTCCAGCGGGTCGAGCGAGCCCGTCGGCACTCCCTCGAGGTAGACCTCTCCCGAGGACGGTTCTATGAGGCGGTTGATCGCGCGTAGCAGGGTGCTCTTGCCCGCCCCCGACGGCCCGACGACGGCGGTGATCTCTCCGTCAGGCACGCGTGCGTCGACGCCGTTCAGGATCTCTGTGCCGCACACCCCGTACCCGAGCCCGCGGACCTCTATCTTGAGGGAAGCCAAGCTAGAGCGCCACCCGCCGCAGGTAGGCGTAGAGGCCCTCGTAGAGGACCTCGGTGTGTCCTATGAGGGCGTAATCGTCCGGCAGCGAGAGCTGCATCCCGCGCACGATGGCGTCCAGGCCCTCGGACTCGGGCCGCCCGTACTTCTCGTCTATGAGGTCGGCGTCGTGGACGATCTCCGCGATCTCGCGCAGCACGGGGTCGCCCGCGAGGTCGTACTCTTTGAGGAAGGTCTCGAAGGAGCAGTCCTCTCCCCGATGGGAGAGTCTAGCCCCCACCACGTCGAACAGCTCCGCCCCCTCCGGCGCGTCCGCGGGGTCGCCGAAGAAGGCGAAGGTTGCCTCCGGGTCCACGAAGCGCTTGATGAGCCAGACGCAGGCGGTGCGGTCCACGTGGCAGCCCCGGCGGGTGGCCCAGAGCACTACCGGTGTCCCCCCTCGGCGTCTCGCATCTCCGTCGTGCCCCGACCCTGCGCCCGCACCGCCTGGCGCGCGGCCTTGAGGGCCGCTGCCGCCTCGGTCCTTAGCGGCGAGCGGAAGTAGTCGCGGCGGCGTTCGGCCCGGAACTCGCGTTCGAGCTTGTCGAGCCGCTCCAACAGGGCCCCGGCCCCCATCCGCGCCTTGCGCCGTAGGCGCTCCGCCTCGGAGACGATGGACCGGTAGGCCTCCTCCCTCGAGGAGCGGAAGGCCCCAACCAGCTCCGCCTCCTCGGCCACCGTCCCCGGCCTGGCCTCCCACAGGGTCGCCTCTCCCCCAGCTTCCCGGACGCGGAGTTGGAGCCACTCCAGCTGCTCGCGGGTGACGGCGTCCTCGGGCAGGGCGGCGACCCCGTCCTGCAGGTAGAGGGCGCCGAGGTCCCGCAGCTTGCGCCACACGGCGACCCTGTGGCGCGAGGGCTCGCGGGGGATCCGGTAGACTAGCAGCACCCAGCGCGGCCTCTCCGCGGCCCCGGGCTCCCCTACAGGCCTCCCTACAGCAGAAGGGTCCATGCCATGCCGATCAACGCTCCGAGGGGCACCATGATGTAGATCGGGACCTTGAACCTCTGCAGTACGACGAAAGAGACCACCGCCACCACGAGCGCGTAGACGTCGAGCCCAGCCAGGGAGACGCCCTCGGGGAACAGGACCTGCGTGGCGAAGAAGACGGCGAGGTTGGCGATCACGCCCACTACCGCCGCCGTGACCCCGATGAGAATGGCCTTGAGCCTCCGATTGTTGGCCAGAAGTTCTATGTAAGGGGCGAGCAGGAAGATGAACAGGAAGCACGGCAGGAAGGTGGCGTAGGTCGTGATGAGCGCCCCGAGCGTCCCGTAGAGCAAGGGGGCGAAGGGACCGGGGTCGTTGTACGCGCCTATGAAGCCTACGTACTCGGTGACCATGATCAGGGGCCCAGGCGTGGATTCGGCGAGGCCGAGGCCCTGCACCATCTGGTCCGCCGTGAGCCACCCGTACTGGCCCACCGCCACATCGGAGATGTAGCTCAAGACCGCGTACGCCCCGCCGAAGGTAACAAACGCCGCCCCTGTGAAGAAGAGCGCCTCGTCGACGAGCACGTCGTTCCCGCCACGCCACAGGTAGAGCGCGCCCACCGGGACAGCCCAGAGCACGATGAAGGTACCGAGGAGCCTCAGGTTGCGCAGCATCGAGGGCCGGCCGCCGGAGCCCGCCCGGTCTATGGCGGACTCGTCCTCCCCCGAAGAGCCGTGGCCCCCGCCCTGAAAGGCTTCAGGCACCGCGCGGCTCAGGAGCAGCCCGCCGAGGGCGGCGGCGAGCACCACGAGCGGGAAGGGGACGGACAAGAAGTAGAGGGCGACGAACGCCGCGACCGAGAAGCCTATGAGCAGGTTGTGGTTGAGGGCACGCCTGGCGATCCTCAAGACCGCCTCGACCACTATCGCTATCACGACCGGCTGAATCCCGTAGAGGAGCCCCGTGATGGCCGGCACGTCGGAGTGGGCCACGGCCAGGTAGGAGAGGAGCCACAACACGAAGATGGACGGGATCACGAAGAAGGAGCCGGCCACGATCCCGCCCAGCGTGCCGTGCAGTCGCCACCCGATGTAGGTAGCCACCTGCTGGGCCTCGGGACCCGGCAAGAGCATGCAGAAATTTAGCGTCCTCAGGTACTGCCCCTCGGAGACCCACCGTTTCTTCTCGACCAGCTCGCGGTGCATGATCGCGATCTGACCCGCAGGCCCCCCAAAGTTTATGAACCCCAGCTTGACCCAGAACCAGAAAGCCTCCCAGAAGCCCACCGGCTTGCTCTGCGCCTCCACCCGCTGCGAAGTATCCGTTTGCATCTCCACCTTCTTCACTCTATAACTGAACAATTCGCGGCAGTGTAACCAAGGTTACGCAGGACGTCAAGGCTTTCGTTAGAATAGCGTCTGCGACGGTGGCCTGTGGGCACCGAGGCTTGCGCGGCCACGAGGGAGGGACGGCGTTTGGGCAGGGAAATCACACGACGACGGGTCCTTGGGGCAGCTGCGACTGGCCTCGCGTGGCTCGCGCTGGGTGGACCCCTTGGTTGCGAGCCGAATCAGCGTGCAAGGGCGACCGCCTCGCCCACACGGGCGGGGCAGGCTTGGTCCTTCCGCTCGCGACCGGACCTCAAGCCCCCAGTCATCGAGGTGACCACGCAGGCCCGTAACACTGCCCCAGGCTACGTCTTCTGCGCCCCCAAGAACGGTCCTGACGAGGCGGGGCCGGGGCAAGACGGCTGCCTGATCCTGGACAATACGGGCCAGCCAGTCTGGTTCCGTCCCGTGCCAGAGGAGATGGACGTGATGGACTTCAAGCTCCAACGCTATAGGGACGAGCAGGTGCTCACCTGGTGGGAGGGCGTGCACACCGGCTACGGGCAGGGGGAGTACGTGCTGACGGACGGCTCCTACCGGGAGGTGGCCAGGGTGCGGGCTGGCAACGGCTACGATGGCGACCACCACGAGTTCCAGATCACCCCCCAGGATACCGCCCTGTTCGACATCTACCACAAGGTGCCCATGGACCTCTCGGACTTGGGCTTGGAGAGCGACGCCACGGTGCTCGACGGGATCGTCCAGGAGGTCGACATAGAGACCGGCGAGGTCCTCTTCGAGTGGCACAGCCTCGATCACGTAGGCTTCGACGAGTCCTACGTCAAGCCCTACGACTACTTCCACATCAACTCCATAGACGTGGATAGCGACGGCAACCTGCTCGTCTCCTCGCGCACGACCTCCACCGTCTACAAGATCGACCGCGAAACGGGGGAGGTCATATGGCGTCTGGGTGGCAAGGAGAGCGACTTCGAGATGGGCTCAGGCGCCCGTACCGCCTACCAGCACGACGCCCGCCGCCAAGCGGACGGCACCATCACCATCTTCGACAACCGCAACGTCAACGAGGACCAGCAGTCCCGCGGCATCGTCCTGGACCTTGATGAGGAGGCCATGACCGCGACCCTGGTGCGCGAGTACACCCACCCGGACGAGGTGCTCTCGGCCACCCAGGGCAACGTGCAGGTGCTCCCAAACGGCAACGTCTTCGTCGGATGGGGCAGCGAGCCGGTGCTCTCCGAGTTCTCCCACGACGGCAGGCTGCTCTTCAGCGCCGCCTTCCCGGCCGAGGGGGAGTCCTACAGGGCCTTCCGCTTCGAGTGGAAGGGTCATCCCCAGGACGAGCCCGCCATAGAGGCAGAGGCCGGTGACGAGGAGGTTACGGTTTACGCCAGCTGGAACGGCGCCACCGAGATCGCCACCTGGCAGGTACTGGCCGGTCCTAGCCCGGGCCAGCTAGAAGAGGTAGCAGTCGCCCCCCGCAAGGGCTTCGAGACAGCTATCCCGGTGGAGACGACGGAGGCTTACGTAGGCGTGAGGGCAAAGGACACCTTGGGCAAGGTACTCGGCACCTCAAGGGCAGTCAAGCCGAGCGAGGCCAACCCGGCACAGGCCTTCGCCGCTTCACCTAGTGCGAGTGGGTAGGCAACCCGTCGTGGCTGTGGGCGGCCACTCGATGATGCTCCTCGCCCAACTCCTGCGCAGGATCGACATGCACCACGGCGGTCTCCAGGTAGCCCAGCTCGTGCAGCAAGCGGTGGTTGACCTCGCGGGCCACCGCGTGCCCTTCGGCCACCGACAGCTCGGGGTCCACCGCTACGTTCACCTCGGCGCGCAGCCGATGGCCCACCCACCGCGCCAGAACCTCCGCCACGCCTTCCACGCCCTCTACCCGGGCGGCCGCGCGGTGTATCTCGTCCGTCACGGAAGGGTCCACCCCGTCCAGCAGGCGCGTGAACACCATCTTGCCCGACTGCCACACGATCACGAGAATAGCAGCGGCGATCAGGAGCCCCACGATGGGGTCCGCGAGGGGGTAGCCTAATGCTCCGTTCCTCAAATGCGGTACACAAAGGTGCGCCTCCGGTACCTCGGCGGTTTGGGCTTCCGACCCCACACCCACGGGCTGGCTTTCCGGTTTAGCTGCCGGGTGGCGACTCTCGTTGCCTTGTCTATCTCGTATCCGTCGGCGAAGTCCACTCCGGCTAGCGCCTGCCGCCTGAACAGTCGCCACCACGCCTCGATCAGATTCAGCCAGGCCGCACCCTTCGGGATGAACGCATGATCTATCCTGGGATGTTCTTCGAGCCATTGCCTCACCATAGCGCTCTTGTGGGTGGTAAGGTTGTCGGCGATCAGGTAGATGGCTCCCTGCGGAATGGATCGCTCTATCTTCTCTAACAACTTCAGGTAGCCTTTGGAGTTTCGCGAGCGCGAGGTGAACGTGATCGACTTGCCGTCACCAACCCGTAGGGCACCAAAGACCCACACCTTGTCTGGACCTCGGCTGTATTCCAGAGGCGCTTTGATGCGGTTCCCATCCGGCGACCATCCCGGAGCCGGAGGAAAGACACGCGGCGTGACCGGCCCAAGCTCGTCGACGCAGACCACCGTGGAGTTCGGCGGCGGGTCGGTGTAGAGCTCGACGATCCTCGACCTTTTGGGACGAACTCCGGATCCACGCTCTGCGCCCAAGGCCGGGTGTTTCGCCAGCGTACACCTTCACTTAGGAGGATACGCCTTACCTGAGAGCGGCTGATCCCGATGCCTATCTCCCGAGCAGCCTCGGCAAGCGCGGTAAGCGTCCAGTAGGCGGCCTTGGTCTCGTCCTCTGCGCGCAGCACACCATCAGGCTCGGTGAGGAGCTTGCCCGGTGGGTTCTTGGCGACCAGCGCGATGATCTTCGAGCGTTCCAGTTCCGTAAGGCGCGGCTTGCGTCCGGCGCGGGGGCGATCTCCGAGACCGTCTATGCCCTCGGCATTGAAGCGGTGGATGCGCTCCCGGACGGTCTTGGGGTGACAGCCGAGCTCTTCGGCGATCCTGGCGGTGCGTAACCCCTCCCAGCTACGGGAGATGATGCGGGCGCGCAAGATCCAGTCTCCGGGGGCGTGACGGCTGCCAGCAAGTTTGCGGACCTTCCGCTCTTCTTCAGCGTCTTCAGGTCGGCGGACGCGGAGTAGCCTCGGCACGATCTTCTCCTTCCTCAAACAACGACTGTTCACGCGTCTTTGTGTACCGCACTTGAGGAACGGAGCATTAACGCGCTCAAGGACGAGGTGGACGACGTGGCGGAAGAGTTCGCCAGGCTGGGGGCGGTGGCGTAATGGCCCCCGAAACGCAGCTTCCACGCCGGACGGCCTACCCGCCGGTTGAAGAGCGGGAACGCGTTGATGGCTGGCTTGAGGCCGAGAGGATCGAGGCGTACCTGCCCGAACTCCACCGCCAGCGCCGGGGAGTGGCGGACCACCTGGAGGCCCTGGACGAGTTGATCCGGGACGAGGAGTCCGCCGTGCGCGAGATCAGAGCCACCGTTGCTTAGAAACCGAACCGCCCCGCAGCACCGGGGGCACCACAGGGGCCGGAGTCGGGGGATTAGTGGCCCCCGGCTTCGGCTCCGTTTTCCTGCGTTTTGCAGGGAAAAAACAGCATGTATCTATGTACTCGGGGGGTGCCGTCCCTTATAATGCATGTGATGCATAAAAAGCCCCGGCGAGGCTGCCACCTCCCGGAGCACGGCCCACAGAAAGGACACCACCACTGTGGACGAACAAAGGATAGCGCCGGACGCCCGCGCCCTCAAGGAGTGCCGTTCCTGCAATGGCCACGGGCTGGTCCTGGTGGACGCGGAGTACGATCCCACGACCGGAGAGCTGGTGCAGGAGGTCTGCGAGTGCTTCGTCTGCAAGGGCGTAGGCGCAGTCCCGCTTTTCCTCTACGCGACGCCGAGGAAGCGTAGCTAGTGGTCAACCTGTACACCAGCAGGTGGGCGAACCGGGGGCTTGCGCGGCTCCCGATCGTCCCGGTCGGAATCTCGTGGGGTACCCCGAAGTTCCCGGTCCCCTACCCCTACCGGCTGGCCCGGCTGTTGGCACCGAGCCGGGAGACGTTCGCGCTCAGGGACGACGAGGCGTTCGAGGAGAGCTACCTGGCCGGTCTGGAGGAGATCGGCCCGGAGAAGATCGCGGCGGTACTCACGAAGATCAGCGACGAGGTGGGCGGCAGGCCGCTGGCGTTGCTCTGCTACGAGGACGTACACGCCGGGCAGGTCTGCCATCGCCGGATGTTCGCGGCGTGGTGGGAGGAGCAAACCGGCCAGGTCGTGAAGGAGCTAGGGTCAGGCTCCAGCGGATCGCACATGGGCCAGGACGCGCAGCCGACGTTGTTCGAGAAGGAAGGAGAGTGAGGGCATGACGACCTGCATCACGTACAGCAGGGTCAGTACGCAGGAGCAGCGGGAGCGCGGCTACAGCCTCCGCCAGCAGCACGAGGCGCTGCGCGAGTATTGCCAACGCGAGGGCTGGCAGATCGCGGACGAGATCACGGACGGCGGACAGAGCGGGGCGTCGTTGGAACGCCCCGGACTCGACCACGTTCGGGACCTGGTGGCCCAAGGCGGCGTGGACGTGGTGTTGGCCCAGGACCGCGACCGGCTGGCCAGGGAACCGGCGTACCTGTTCTTGTTGAGGCAGGAGTTCGCGCAGCACGGCACCGTGCTAAGGGCGCTCAACGACCGGGGCGACGACTCGCCCGAGGGTGAGCTGACGGACGGCATCCTCGACCAGCTGGCGAAGTTCGAGAGGGCCAAGACCGCAGAGAGGACGAGGCGAGGCAAGATCAGGAAGGCCAGGGAGGGCAAGATCGTGGGCGCGATGGCCCGGCCCACCTACGGCTTCCGGTTCAACGCTACGAGGGACGCCTACGTGGTGGTGGAGGAGAAGATGGCTGTCGTCCGCCGCATCTTCGAGATGGTCGGGGAGGAAGGCGTCAGCATCCACGGCGTCCAGAGGGCGCTTGAGGGTGACGGCGTAACGGCCCCGCGTGGTGGTCGGAGATGGTCGCGCAAGACCATCGTGGAGATCGTGGGCAACGACGCCTACAGGCCGCACACCACGGAGGAACTTGAGGGGCTGGGCGTCGCGCCGGGTGTTGTCGCCGGGCTGGACCCCGCCAAGAGCTACGGCGTGAACTGGTGGGGCAAGCGGCGCACCAGCGTCCGACAGGTCGCGGAGGACGGACCGGAGGGCAGGCGCTATCTCCGCCGTCAGGAGGCCGTCAAGAAGGACCGCTCCGAGTGGATCGCGGTGCCGGTGCCCGACGCCGGTGTCCCACCCGGCCTCGTTGACGCGGCGCGAGAGAGGGTCAAGAACAACCCCAGGTTCTCCTCGGCAGGCCACAGGGTGTGGGAGCTGTCTGGCCTGTTCTTCTGCGGAGAGTGCGGCAAGAGGATGGCTATGGACCGCAGGCGCAACAGCACGGACGCGACCCGCTTCTACAATTACTACCGCTGCCAGACGCGCCAGCAGGAGGGCCTAGACGCTTGTCCGCACAAGAAGAACCACCGGGCGGAGGAGGTCGAGGAGGCGGTTTGGGCATTCGTCTCCGAGCTGGTGACGACACCCGCGAGGATCGAGGAAGCCCTGGACCGCGAGATAGAAAGGCTGCGAAAAGGCACGACCGGCGACCCGGAAGCCGAGGCTAAGGCCATCGCGGAAAGATTCTCGGAGTTGGACAACCAGCGGCTCAGGGCGCAGGACGTCGCCGTGGAGGGTTTGCTGGACCGGGACGAACTCAGGGCCAGGCTCGTCGCCCTGGAGGACGATCGCAAGGCGCTGGAGGGTCGGCTGGCGGAGGTGGCTGGCCGCCGGGAGAGGGTCGAGGACCTGGAGATGCTGAAGGCCGAGCTGTTCCTTCGTTACATGTACGAGGGGCCGGAGCTGCTGTACCACTGGCCACCGGAGAAGCGCCACGCCCTCTACGGCCAGCTACGGACGAGGGTGGTCGCCCAGCCCGACGGGACGCTAGAGGTCGGCCTGTCGGGGCAGGAGTGTGTGGCTATAGAACACACATCTCGATATGCCCGCCCGGCGGGAGCCACATCCCGAGCTTGCGATGGAAGTGCAAAAGTACTTTGCTCTCCCACACTACGAACACCGCCACCGTGAAATGCCTGCCTGTTTGCTCAGGACTCATAGC
>JACCTS010000477.1 GCA_013812245.1 Rubrobacter sp. | reverse complement strand
CCAGATAACGGCGGGCCCCAACCACCAAGATCAATCCACCGAAGGCATCATTTATGAAGTCCACGTCGACGAAGGCGTCCCCGATCACGACGAACAGGTGGTTCAAGCTCGTCTGGATCATCCCAGTCGCGCTCGGGCTCCTGCTGGCTGTAGTACTCATCGCCCAGTGGTTACGCCAGCTCCCCGCGGTGCAGTCGTTCATGACCGACTTCCCCGGTGAGTCCCACCTGTCAGAAGGTGCCCCGGTCGGGTTCCCCGCTTGGCTGGGCTGGCAGCACTTCCTGAACTCGTTCTTCATCCTGCTGATCATCCGATCCGGGTGGATGGTACGCACGAACCAGCGTCCGGGCGCGTACTGGACTCGCAACAACAAAGGC
This sequence comes from Rubrobacter sp., assembly GCA_013812245.1. Taxonomy (GTDB): domain Bacteria; phylum Actinomycetota; class Rubrobacteria; order Rubrobacterales; family Rubrobacteraceae; genus JACDGB01. Next base: position 1,902 of record JACCTS010000477.1, on the reverse strand, counting down.
GTGATCCGCACCAAGAACCCGCCGACGAAGATCAGCCTGGACCTGTGGTTCCACCACTCCCTGGACGCACTCTGGGTACTCAGCGGCATCGTCTTCTACGTATTGATCTTCACAACCGGGCAGTGGATGCGCCTGGTCCCCACCAGCTGGGACGTGTTCCCCAACGCCTTGTCCACCGCGATCCAGTACGCGTCGCTGAACTGGCCGACAGAGAACGGCTGGGTCAACTACAACAGCCTCCAGCTACTGGCCTATTTCACCACCGTGTTCATCGCCGCACCCCTCGCAGTGATCACCGGAATCCGCACGTCCGGAGCCTGGCCGGCGAAACCCAAGAAACTCAACAAGCTCTACCCGATCGAAGTCGCCAGGGCGATCCACTACCCCGTCATGCTCTACTTCGTCCTCTTCATCATCGTGCACGTCACCCTGGTAGTGGCCACAGGTGCTCTCCGCAACCTCAACCACATGTATGCGGTGCGCGACGACACCAGCTGGGTCGGATTCTGGATCTTCGCGGCGTCACTCGTCATCATGATCGCCGTCTGGATCGCCGCCCAACCCCTCTTCCTCCGCCCCATCGCCGCACTCACCGGAAAGCTGAGCCGACGATGACGGAACAGACGATGGGCGCTACTCACGGCACGGCATGTCGAAGGAGCAGTACGGAAATGGCAACACCGATGCAAGGAGGACAATCATGTCAGGCACAGTGATCGTTGCTGGGGACATCGTTGCTGGGGACAATGGTGTGCTCGAATCCGGGCCTCACTATTTCCGTGACCTGTCGGATATCCCGTTTGGACTTGAAACGCCGACCGGTACGGTAACTGATACCCGGAACCGTCAACTGCGGGATCTGCGTATTTCGGTCACCGATCGGTGCAACTTCCGGTGTGTTTATTGCATGCCGAAGGAGATCTTCGGCAGGGACTTCATGTTCCTGGAGCGCGCCGAGCTGCTGACCTTCGAGGAGATGACCCGGCTCGCCAGGATTGCCGCCGCACACGGAGTCGAGAAGATCCGTCTCACCGGCGGCGAACCGCTTCTGCGCAAGGGGCTTGAGGAGCTGGTGGGCATGCTCGCCGCGCTGAAGACACCGAACGACCGTGATATCGACATTGCGCTGACCACCAACGGATCGGCGCTCGACGTCAAGGCACAGTCGCTGAAAGACGCCGGTCTCAAACGGGTGACCGTCTCGCTGGACTCGTTGGACGACGCGACCTTCAAGGCCATGAACGACGTCAACTTCCCGGTTGCGAAGGTCTTGCACGGCATCGACGTTGCCCATGAGGTCGGCCTCGGCGCGATCAAGATCAACATGGTGATGAAACGCGGTCAAAATGATCAGGACATTGTGGCGATGGCACGCTACTTCAAGGGTTCGCCATACATTTTGCGCTTCATCGAGTTCATGGATGTCGGCACGAGCAACGGCTGGAAGATGGGAGAGGTGGTGCCATCGGCCGAGGTCATCAGCCGCATCAACGCCGAGCTGCCGCTGGAGGAGGTCGCTCCGAACTACGGCGGCGAGACCTCCGCGAGATGGCGTTACCGCGATGGGGGCGGCGAGATCGGGGTGATCTCGAGTGTCACCCAGTCGTTCTGCCATTCCTGCACGCGGGTGCGGGTCTCCACGGACGGCAAGCTGTTCACGTGCCTGTTTGCGACGGACGGCCACGACCTGCGTGCCCTCATGCGCGGTGGATGCTCGGACGAACAGCTCTCGACCGTCATGGCCCACATTTGGCGAGAGCGCACGGATCGCTATTCGGAGTTGCGCAGTGCGAAGACCAGGGAGCTTCGCGCGACGGGCAAGACGAAGATCGAGATGTCCTACATTGGCGGGTAGGCGCAGCTGAGCCGTTTCAGTTCGTCCGCCGGCACGAGCGGTTTGCG
>JACCTS010000476.1 GCA_013812245.1 Rubrobacter sp. | reverse complement strand
GGCTCAAGGGCTTTCTGATGCCCAGACGCTTTTACGATTTTCCATAGCCGAGTTGAAGGCGGCCGTCGTGCACGCTTTGCAACTACTGGGAGCCGTGGAGGCTCAATGTTCTCTTGAAGATACTTAGGTAGCCGGTGATCGCGCCGAGAACGCTGGAGAGGGCGAAGGCCACCATGAGGGCGAGAAGCCCGCCGGTCGCCTCTCCGAGGAGCGGCGAGATCAAGAGCGCCCCCAGCGTGGCTCCGATGAACACCGTCCCGAGCGGCTCGAACAGGGCGGCCTCGTCGCGGCGCAGCAGCTTGTAGGCGAACCCGACCACGAGCGCGCCGAAGGGGCTCCCCGGGAAGGCGAAGAGGCTGCCGGTCCCCAAAGAGACCCGCACGGTCGCGGTGACGAGCGCCAAACCCGCGGCCCACCAGGGCCCGAGGAGGATCCCGGCGACGGCGTTGATCGTGTGCTGGAACGGGAAGATCCGAGCCCCGCCCACGGGGATGGCGAACGAAGAGAGCAGGACGCCCAGCCCTGCGAAGAGCGTGGCCAGGACGAGCTTGCGGGTCGTGCCGCTCGGCAGGCTTCGGGCGACGTTACCCAAGGGATACCTCCTTCACGCTGAGCCTGCCGTTCAGACCGTCCGGCCCGGCGGCGAGCTCCGCGAGGGCGTCGAGCAACCGGGGATCGAAGGTGCCGGGGCCGGCGGCTCTTTCGGCGGCGATCTCGCCCGCTCGTCCGAAATACGCCAGGGCCCCGGACACGGTCTCGGGATTCCCCCGCCCGCGGCGGCGAAGCACCCGACGACCGCCGTCGAGGCGCACCCGAGACCGACGACGCAGCCCATGAGGAGGTGACCGTTCTCAATGGCGAGGACACGCTCCCCGTCGCTCACGTAGTCGGTATCGCCGCTGGCGGCGACCGTGACGCCGAAGGCGCTTGCGGCCTTCTGCGCGGCCTCCCTCGCGTCGCCCGAGAGGCTCTCCACGCCGCGCACCTCGGCGGAGAGCCCGACATCCGTTGGCACGACCTCCGCCACACCTGCGCCACCCTGCTACTCGGTTGCGGCGTGCACCCGAAGATGGTCCAACACCTGCTGGGACACGCCAGCATAACCATACCCTGGACCGCTACTCGCACTGGATTCCCTCGATGGGCAGGAACACCGCCGACGGGATGGACGAGACGTTGGGCTAGGCTCGTAACGCGGCGAGCTACTCCTCGCGGCGCTGGTGGACGACGGTACGGATCTGGAGCCCGCCCCGTACTTGCTGCGTCAGGTCCACCGTCATCTCCTGGGGGTCGCATGCCCCGACGAGGTCCTTAAGGAGCGTCGCGGCGAGGTCCTCGGCGAAGATCCCCTTGTCGCGGAAGCCCCACAGGTAGAGCTTCAGGGATTTGGATTCGATCAGGAACCCTTTCGGGCGGTAGCTGAGCTTCAGCTCGTAGAAGTCCGGTTGGCCGGTGATCGGGCACGTCGCGGTCAGCTCGTTCGTCGTGAACTCGACCGTCGCGTCCGTGTTCCCGTGGCTCCACGGCACCACGTCGAGCCGCTCCGCCGTGATCGGGCCCCTCGCGTCGCGGCCCAGAACTTGATCTTGCTCTTGTTGCACCATGTATCTCTACCCCTGTAAAAGGTTGGCACCCATATGATAACAAGCCGGTGAACACTGCAGCTGCGGGCCCGTTTGGTTAACCCCGGGTGAGGTTTTCGGTTAGGAACATAGAGAACCTGCTTATGGGTAGCTCTCAGCGATGCCCAAAGGGTGGACCCCCGCGCGGCTACCGGAGGCACTCAGGAAGACGACCGCTTTCACGCTGCTTCCCTTCCGATGAGCCTGCTGCGAAACGCCCAAAAGAACGGCACCGCGAGCAGCGTGACCCACGTCTTGCCCACGACCTGCCCGACGAGGAACTCGAGGGAGCCAAAGGCCAAGGCGAGGAAGATAACCGAGTCGAGGACGGTGCCCACGAGGTTCGACGGTATCATCGCCCAGAGCCAGAACCGCTTCCTCAGAGGGGTGTATACGCCGAAGTCCGCGAGCTCGGAGAACAGGAAAGCCACTCCGCTCGCCAGGGCGAACTGCGGGGAGACCAAGGCGGAGAGCGCCGCCCCGAGGAGTATGGCGACGACCACCGCTCGCCGGCCGAGCTTCTCCTGAGTCAAGTCCCTGAAAGTGAAGGCCAGCCCCGCGAAGTACACGCCTGCGGGGGCCATCAGCCCGAAGCCCACGGGCACGACTCCGAAGGCCGCTATCGTCCAGTTGGCGGCGAAGATAGTCGCCACGTAAAGAACCACCCAAATCATCTATCCATTCTCCTTCGCCAGCTTCCTTACGGCAATCTCCACAATGCCCGCCTGGGAGATGCGGGTGCCCCAGTTACTGCGACGGGAGTCTCTGCTTCCCCGGTGGTGTCAAAATGGTATCAAAAAGCCTCTAGTGATGGGCTGGGGGGCTTCCCTATTCTGAGTATTCGGCTTATATAAGCTGATTGCGGAGAGCCGACGAGCGGGCTCGGACCGCTGACCTGCTCATTACGAGCGAGACCCAGGGCGCGCACGGGTGTGCACGGATGTGCAAAACTCCGTATAAATAAGCGGTATTGTTCTCTAGATGTCTGTTGCGTGGATTGAGGGTAGAACAAGAGCCATCCGAACCCTCGACGAAAGGAACCTCGGATGGCTCACACTCAGCATACTCCCACCCTCGCCTCCCTGGAAGAGGCGATCACCGTGCTGTTCTGCCTCGTGGATGACGCTTACACCCTCCTCAACCCCAACTCCCGCAGCTACGAGTCCATAAAGAAGCTCTCGGACTCTGAGGTCATCACCCTGGCGCTCTTCCAACAGCTGAGGGGTACCGAGAGCGAACGCTCCTTCCTGCGTGACCTCAAGCGTTTCTTTGTCCACCTCTTCCCTGGGGTAGCGGGGATGCACCCCTCCTCGTTGCACCGCCGAGTGAGAAAGCTCAGGCGCTACCTCGAGCCTTTGCGCCGAGGGATCGTGCCCGAGTTGGTCGGAGAGCCAGAGACCCTCCTCATAGACTCGACGCTCCTTGAGGTATTGCATCCGCGCCAGGTCAAGCAGTCGGCAGGGTTTGAGGGAGCTGGGTGGGTGAGGTGGGGATCGTTCGCCCTCTACGGAGTGAAGCTGCACCTTCTATGCGCGACCAACCGCGTGCCCCTCTCCTACGAGTTGAGCGCGGCCAACGTCGCGGAGGTCCGATTGGTCGGCGAACTGCTCGGTAGTGCGCACCTCGGGGAGGGTCCGGCGAGGAGGTTGCTTGGCGATCTGGCCTACCGAAGCGAGAAGTTGGGTGAGACTTTGGCTAGCGCGGGAGTCTCTTTGGTGACCGAGCGCTCCCGCCAGCACGGTGTGAGGCAGCAGGCAGAGGTAGCGTTCTCTATCCTCAAGAGGGTCTTCGGGATCGAACGCACGCTTGCCAAGACCCTCGTAGGGCTTGCCACAAGGATCGTGGCGAAGATAGCGGCCTACACCTATGGCTGCTATGTCAACCGGCTGCTGGGAAGACAACAAGGCCGTATCAAGGAGTTGTGGGCATGAACCTGACAACAGACATCTAGTGCACACCCATCAACTGTACGAACTGACAACGCGTTAAAGGTCCGCTTCTCCGCCACGCTGGGAGAGGAGCCGGAGATCGAGCTGGCGCTGGTCTAGCGGTTACGCGCTCGTGCCCTGCTCACGGAATTGCGTGCAGAAGCTGTCCGAAGAGTTCAGTACACGCCTGCGGGGTAGCCCTACGGGCCGCCGAAGGCTCCTTTTCGGCCCCTTTCGCCCTCCGTATACCGGCCAAATTCACTGTTGGCGCGTTGCTCGAAGCGCTTTTCGGACAGTTTCAGAAGAGGTGTTTTCCGAAGTTGGGTGCTCTTATGGTTAAGAACTTTCGGTGGAAGAGCGGCGAAGGCGAGGCTCTGCTAAACTGGATCGCGCTGTTATGGGGAGCTCCCGGCGTAGGGGGCTGAGAGGGCGCTAAGGCTGCGCCGACCCCTTGAACCTGATCCGGGTAATGCCGGCGGAGGGAGGCAGACAACGTGGGTGTGTTGGAAGGCAAGGTCGCCCTGGTCACGGGCGGCAGTCGCGGAGTCGGCGCGGCTATCGCTAGGTCCCTAGCACAAGAGGGCGCAGCGGTGGTCGTGAACTACCTCAAGAGCGCGGACAAGGCCGAAGAGGTCGCGCGATCGCTCCGAGGCGAGGGCGGAAAAGCGATCCCTTACGGGGCGGACATCACCGACGAAGAGGCGGTCCGCGGGATGGTCCGCACCGCGGCCGAGACCTTCGGCCCCGTCGATGTCCTGGTCAACAGCGCCCTCCCCGACTACAGGTTCGACCCCACGACGCGCAAGGACTTCGCGAGCGTAAGGTGGGAGGACTACCTCCAGCAGCTCGACGCCTTAAGGGGAGCGCTGTACTGTGCGCAGGCCGTGGTGCCTGGGATGGTCGAGAAGGGCGGCGGCAAGATTGTTAGCATCCTCTCCAACCTGATAAACAACCCCGTGGTCGCCTACCACGACTACACTACAGCCAAGAGCGCCTTCTTGGGCTTCTCGCGCAACCTGGCCTCGGAGCTCGGCCCGCACAACATAACCGTCAACATGATCGCGGGCGGCCTCATAGACGAGACCGACGCCAGCGCCTACACCACCGAGGAGGTCCGCCAACTGGTTGCGGGCTCCACGCCCCTAAGACGCCTCGGCACCCCCGAAGACCTGGGCCGCGCCGTCCTCATGTTCGCCTCTCCCTGGTCGGAATTCGTGACCGGCCAGTACATAACCTGCGACGGCGGGCTGGTGATGCCTTGAAGATCGCGCACGGATCCCCGGAAGAGGCCGCCAACCGCTGCCTTCACGAAAGGAGCTAGGGATGGCCGAAGGACGAATCGGGGAAAGCGCGTCGGCGCGATCCCCGAACAGGGTACTCGAACCGACCATGACCAACGAATTCTTGCCGGAAGGAGGTGGCCCGTGAAACGGGTAATGAGCATCGCCACGAGCGACTCCGGGGCCGGGGCGGGCATCCAGGCTGATCTGAAGGCGTTTTTGCGCTGCGGCGCCTACGGGACGACCGCCATCGTAGCCACCACCGCCCAGAACACCGTCGGCGTGACCGACATATTCCCATTTCCCCCGCGGGTCGCGGTGAAGCAGATCGAGACAATAGTCGAGGACATCGGGGCCGACGCCGTGAAGACCGGGATGCTGTTTAACGCCGGGATCATCTCCGCCGTCGCCGAGACCGTGGATCGTATGCGGCTCCCGAACTTGGTTGTGGACCCCGTGATGGTCGCCGAGAGTGGGGCGGTGCTCCTCGAGCCCGAGGCCGTGGACACCTACAAGAACGAGCTCTTCCCGCTCGCTTCCGCGATCACGCCGAACGTGAACGAGGCCTTCGCTCTGTTGGGCGAGGAGGTTGACGAGGACAGGATCGAGGACTGCACCGTCACGCTCCACGCTCTGGGACCCGAGGCCGTGATAATCACCGGGGGACACGCCTCTTCCGGGGCGGATCTCCTCTACGACGGGGAGGAGTTCGAGAGGATCGAGGGTCCCGTTTATGACTCGGAAAATACTCACGGGGCGGGCTGCACGCACTCCTCCTCGTTGGCTAGCTTCCTGGCTTTAGGCTTCGATCTCGTGGAGGCCGCTCGGCGGGCTCGCGCGGTTGCCTCCGAGGCTGTCCGCTACGGTATCTCGGAGATCGGAGCCGGCGCCGGTCCGGTCCACGCCCTTGGTCCGATCCTGGAGGAGGTTGAGGTATGAGGGCCGAAGAAGTGCTGCGCAAGCTCGGCGACGAGCGTCCGCTCGTCCACCACATAACCAACTACGTGTCGGTCAGCCTGGTGGCGAACGTCACCCTCTCGACAGGCGCCTTGCCGGTCATGGCCCACGCGCACGAGGAGGTCGAGGAGATGACCTCTCTCGCCTCGGCCCTCGTATTGAACATCGGTACGCTGGACCTGGACCAGATCGAGGCCATGCTCCTCGCCGGAAGGAAAGCCAACGAGCGGGGTATACCCGTGATCCTGGACCCCGTGGGCGCCGGAGCTACGTCGCTACGCACGAACACGGCGGAGCGGCTCCTCTCGGAGCTGGAGATCTCCGCCGTCTGCGGCAACACCGGAGAGGTAGCGACCCTCGCCGGGCTCTCGGCCGAGGTGCGCGGCGTCGAGAGCCTCTCGGGCGATGCTCGGGAAGCCGCCGAGAAGGTAGCCGGCGCTTTAGGCGTCACGGTCGCCGCCACCGGCGAGACTGACTACGTGAGCGACGGGGAGCGCGTCCTCGCCATTGAGAACGGTCACGCTCTCATGAGTCGCGTCGTCGGCCTCGGCTGCGCCTCGACAGCGGTCGTGGGGTGCTTCGCCGCCGTCGGAGCCGAAGGCGGGGGGGACGCGGAGACGGCGGCCGAGGCGCTAGCGTACTTCGGTCTGGCCGGCGAGGTCGCCGCCGAGGGGATTCTCGACGGGCCCTCCGGCCCCGTCGGAGGGCCCGGCACCTTCGAGCCCCGGTTGCTCGACGCCCTCGCGGGGCTCGCCGCGGACCCGGGCCAGCTCGGCGGCGGGCTCAGGGTCCGGGAGCTTGCCCGTGACTGATCGCGCGCTACCGCGCAGCGAGGAGGCATGAAGCCCCAAAGAGCCATAAGGGGCGCGCGGCTGCTCTTGGTGACCGACCCCCGTACGGACCTCGCCGCCCGCGTCGAGGCCGCCGTGCGCGGCGGGGTGGACGTGGTGCAGCTCAGGGACAAGCGGGCCGCGAAGGAGCGCGAAGGGGGGGAGGAGCTCTTGCCGCTGGCCGAGGAGCTGCGCGAGATCTGCGCCCGCGGCGGCGCCCTCTTTACCGTGAACGACGACGTGGAGTTGGCCAGGCTCTCCGCGGCAGTCGGTGTGCAGCTCGGCCAGGAGGACGAACCCGTAGCAAGGGCAAGAGAGATCCTCGCCCCGGACGCGATAGTCGGGCGTTCTGCCGGCACCGTGGAGGAGGCACGCGACGCCGTGCGGGAGGGCGCCGACTACCTCGGCGTCGGGACCGTCTACGCCACTCCGACGAAACCCGACGCGGATGTGGCGGGGCTCGCGCTCGTAGAGGAGGTGGCCCGGGAGAACCTGCCCCTACCCTGGTTCGCCATCGGCGGGATCACGCTCGAGACCGCCCCGGAGGTCGCCGCAGCGGGCGCTCCCGGCTTCGCGGTGGTCCGCGCGATCCTCGACGCCGGGGATCCCGAGGCCGCTGCCCGCGAACTACGCTCGCTCCTTTCGACCCCGCGATGACCGAAAGACGGAGGCGGAGGCACGCGAAGGCGGCTGTGGCTACCCGAGGTCCAGGGCGACGTCGCGGACGCGGCCGTGTCCGCCTCCCTCATCTGATCCCTGCGCTTCAACCACTGCGAGCGCGCCGGAGGGCCTCGCCTCGAAAACTCTCAAAATACGCCCAATAGACGTATACGGAAGACCTGAACGTCGCCTGTATCAAAGTTCTCCGAAGTCCGCATAGCTCTGGTCTAACACCCATGAGCATATCCGGCTGAGAAGGCCTTCCTTCGGGCATTATCACGTCTTCCCCTTCGTTCTCGTGAGAACGGTTCCTCACAGTGCAAGTTGTCCTCTTCTCCGTAGAATGATCCTAGTAGATAGACGTGGCTCAGCCGACGGAAGAGGCCAGCATTCACGACGGGAGGGGCCATGAGCGAAACCACGATAGGGCTACAAGCGGCTCTCAATGGCGACCGAACGAAGGCCGCACACGCCGCAATACCCGTGTCGGTCGAGGAGCTGGTGCGAGACGCCGTTGCCTGCGTTGCCGCGGGAGCTCGTGCGATCCACTTACACCCGCGCGATCCCGAGGGACGCGAACGGCTGGATGCGGAGGTCGTCGACGAGGTCGTCGTTAAGGTCCGTAAGGCGTGCGGGGTGCCCGTCAGCGTAACGACTGGCGCCTGGATCGAACCCGATCTCGAACGCCGTCTCGAGCTCGTGGGGGCCTGGCGTGCCCCCGACTACACGTCGGTCAACCTGTCCGAGCCAAGCGCGACGGAGGTCATGAAAGCCCTCATCCGGGCCGGGGTTGGCATCGAGGCGGGCATCTGGACCGTCGAGGATGCCGAGCGGCTCGCGGCGTCCGGGTTGGGTGAGCAGGTCAGCCGGATCCTGGTCGAGCCTGTCGAGGTCGGAGCCGCCGGCGCACTCGGGCTGGTCGAAGACATCCACGGGGCGCTGGACAGGCTCGGCCTCGCAGCCCCACGGCTGCAGCACGGCGACGGAGAAGCCACGTGGGCGCTCCTCACCGATGCGATCCGCAGAGGTCTCGACACCCGGATCGGCCTCGAGGACACGCTATACGGGCCTAACGGCGAGCGAACGGCGGGCAACGAGGCACTCGTTCGCGCCGCTTGCCAGCTGGGTGCCGGTACGACAGATTAGGCACCCAGCGCAGGTACGCGCTGTACAGGGATCAGGATCTCATATTCGCTACAGAGAGATTGGTACGCTCCTGGACGCGTCCAACATAGACAAGCGGAGCTTCAAGCCGCTGCTGGTTAAGGCTGAGCTGCGCCCCATCCGCTTCCACGACCTCTGCCACACCTGCGCTACGCTGCTCCTTACCAGAGGAGTTCACCCCAAGATCGTCTAAGGAACTCCTGGGCCACTGCACCATAGCGATTACCCTCGACACCTACTCTCACGTCCTACCCGGCATGGGTGAGGCGGCCGCAGGAGCGATGGACGAAGCCCTCGGCTAAAGCCGGGTTGCAGTACAGTTTTAGTAAAAGGGCTTCGGCGACAAAACCGGAGCCTTCGGGTTTTCTCGTGTTTTGCAGGACTTTCTTAAGTGGCGGGACCCGGATTCGAACCGGGGACACCATGATTTTCAGTCATGTGCTCTACCAACTGAGCTATCCCGCCGGGGCGTAGGCAGGGTGTGATTCTACGGCACAGAG
>JACCTS010000074.1 GCA_013812245.1 Rubrobacter sp. | reverse complement strand
CTGGCCTGCCCCCCCGGCGAATTGCACGACCTGGGGCTCATGAGCTTCGGTCTTGCCCTCTTCCGCCAGGGATGGCGTATCACTTTCCTCGGATCGGATACCCCGATCAACACCATCGAGGGTGCAGCGCGCACCCTCCCCGCCGACATGATCGTGATCAGCGCCACGCAACCTGGATATTTCATATCGTCCGCAGAAGCACTCACGGAGCTCACTCGGACGGCGCCTCTGAGGTTCGCCGGAGCCGGGGCGTCCGCCCGGGTGGCAAGTGCCATTGGAGGGCATTACCTCGGAGAGGATCCCGTCGAGGCCGCCTGGCGCATCTCTCACGGTGGGCAGGCCGAAGCCGAATAGGCAGATGGCCCTTGTCTCCCCACCCACCAAACCCCCGGCCCCACCCCTTCGTCGTAAATCCCCAGGTCGGATAGGTTCTCGCTACCTAAACTTGATCACAGCAACCGAACCTGCGCCGATAGACTCCCGTCGGACACCCATCTCCGTCCAACGATCGAGGGTTGCGCCTGAATGTTCCACCAACCCAAATGGATCGCAGGTGTGGTAGCGACTTCGGCTGTCGCATGTCTAGCGGTGCCCCTGAGGGAGCAGGCGCCGGCCCAGCCCGCAAGCCGACCCAATGTCCTCATCATTCTCACCGACGACCAGAGAGCTTCCGGCACGATGTCGGTGATGCCGGAAACCCGGCGGGTGTTCAAGACAAACGGCACCGAGTTCACCCACGCCTTTGCAACCACTCCACTGTGCTGTCCTTCTCGAGCGTCCATCTTCACGGGAAGATACGCGCATAACCACGGCGTAAAGAACAATGAATCTGCCGGCCTCCTTGACCAAGAATCGACCGTTCAACGCTATCTGGACCATGCCGGCTACCGGACTGCGTTCTTTGGGAAGTTCTTCAACTCATGGCCCATCAGGACCGATCCTCCATATTTCGATCGCTGGGCGGTTTTCCCCAACAGCGGGCTTGTCTCCGCCGGAACCGACTGGAATGTGAACGGCGCGGTGCGGGCCGTGCAAACCTATTCCACCGACTACATAGCCGACCAAGCAGTTCGCTTCCTCGGCGGCTCCGAAGGGAGCGATGATCAGCCCTGGCTGATGTACCTGTCCACGGCGGCCCCCCATGTCCCGGCCCGCCCGGAGAGTGATCATGCGGAGGCGCCCGTAGGGTATTGGTCAGGGAATCCTGCAGTCTTCGAAAGAGACCGCAGAGACAAGCCACCCTTTGTGCGCGACAGAAGCATCACCCTCGAGAAGGTCCGGATGGTGCGTCGTAATCAGTTGCGCAGCCTGATGTCGGTCGACGATCTGGTCGAGCACGTTTTTGGGACGCTCGAGAAATTCGACGACAAAGAAAACACCCTGGCCTTCTTTATGTCCGACAATGGTTTTCTATGGGGAGAGCACGGGCTCTACGCCCAGGGCAGCCAGAAGCGAAGTCCGTACAAGCCCTCTGTGAAGCTCCCACTGTTCATGCGTTGGCCCGCCCGCGTGGAGGCGGGCGCAGCTAGAAACAGGCTCGCGGCCAACATCGACGTGGCGCCCACGATTCTCGGCGCTGCGGGGCTTCAGCCCGATGACGCCTATCCCATGGACGGAATCCCCTTGCTCGGCGACAGGCTGAGGGAACGGCTGCTTCTCGAGCACTATGTCGACCTCGGAAGAATTCCAGAGTGGGCTGCGACTTACACGCACGAATACGAATACATCGAATACTACGGAGACGATGGTTCAACACTTACGTTTCGCGAATACTACGACCTCGAGTCTGACCCCTGGCAGCTCGACAATCTGCTGTTCGACCGTGACCCCGCGAATGACCCCGACGTCGCCCGCATAGCAGAGCAGCTAGACGCCGATCGTCGCTGCATAGGAGCTGCCTGCCCCTGACGATCCAAGCCTATGTCGTCAAGGCAGGCTGCACCTGGGGGAGCAAGGGAGGAGCGGACAGCGCAGCGCCTATGCTGGCCCCATGCTCGAGGACAAGGTGAGGCGCCTGGCTCGGGGGCCGAACTTCGCGACGATTACGACTCTCCTGGCCGATGGGGGCCCTGCTACACACGTAATGTGGATCGACTGTGACGACGAGCATCTCCTGGTCAACACCGAGACAGGACGAGCCAAGTTCCGCAACGTGCACCGCGATCCTCGCGTCTCGGTCGTTATTTGGGACCGGGATGATGCCTACAGCTATATCGAGGTGCGCGGCCGGGTGGTCGAGACGGTTGCCGGGCCCGAAGCGCGCCGCCACATCGACGAGTTGAGCGAGAAGTACTACGGGAAACCCTACGCCAATAAGATCGAGACCGAGCGCGTGATCCTCAAGGTAGCGCCCGCCCGTCAACGGTCCAGATAGTTCCGGGCGCTTTCAGCGAACGGACAAGGAGAAAGCATGCGCCTCGAGGGACTCCACCACATAACGGCCATCACCGGGGATGCTCCCGGCAACGTCGGCTTCTATGGTGGTGTCCTTGGCCTCAGAATGGTCAAGAAAACGGTCAACCAGGACGACCCCACCGTCTACCACCTCTTCTATGCGGACGAGCGCGGCGATCCAGGCTCCGACATCACTTTCTTCGAGTATCCCGGTGTACCCAAGGG
>JACCTS010000469.1 GCA_013812245.1 Rubrobacter sp. | reverse complement strand
TTGATGCCGGTCTTGGATCAGGCCGGGATAGACGGCGTCACCCTGGGCAACAATCACATCCTGGACGCGGGAACTTCCGGCTTGAGGGAGACGATCGCCCACCTGGACGACGCCGGAATCTCCCACGCCGGCGCCGGAATGGACCTGAACGCCGCGCGCCAACCAATGATCTTCGACCTCGGCGACACGAAGATCGGCGTCCTCTCCTACCACGGCGTGCCGTCCTACGACTGGACCTGGGCTACAAACAGGTACCCTGGCACGGCGCCCCTGCTCGAAAAGGTAATGAGGGAAGACGTGGAGCAGCTAAAGAAGAAGGTTGACATCGTCATGGTGATGCCGCACTGGGGCAAAGAATACATCGCAACGCCGGAGCCTGGGCAGGTCGAGTTCGCCCACGCCGCCGTGGACGCGGGCGCGGACCTGTTCATCGGGGGCCACGCCCACTGGCCCAAGGGAATCGAGATGTACGAGGGCACGCCCGTCTACTACGGGGTCGGCAACTTCCTGTTAGACCAGTCGTGGTCGGAAGAAACATCGACCGGGATCTTCGCGGAGATTACGCTGTACGGAGACCGCGTGATCCAGACCCAGCCCATCCCGTTCGTCGTGCTCGACCGGGCCCAGCCGAACATCCTCGTCCCGAACGCGGGCGGGAACCGGGCGCTGCGCAAAGTCTACTCCGCCTCCCTCGGTCCGGAGTTCGAGGCGTACAAAGCCCGCGATTGAAACGGTTTTCGGCGGTCCCTATACTGATTCCCGGATGCGAAGGTTCGGGCTTGTCGGCAGGGAAGCCCGAGAGTGGATCGGAGACGAATGACTATACGTGCGATGCTTGCCGGGTCTCTGGCGGCGGTTTTGATGCTGGCCGGATGCGCCGGAGGCTCTGGGGATTCGGGGCAGGGGGGCTCGGGCAAGGAATCGTGCAGCCTGAAGAACCTGCCGCTCTACGAGGAGGGCACGCTCACCGTCGCCACGGACAAACCTGCGTATCCACCGTGGTTCAAGGGAGACCCGGAGAACTACTCCGGCTACGAGGGTGACATAGCGAGCGAGGTCGCAAAGCGCATGGACCTTCCTATCAAGTGGGTGGTCGAGCCGTTCAATCGCTCGTACGCGCCTGGCGCCAAGGACTACGACTTCGACATAAACCAGATCACCATCACCAAAGAGCGCGAGCAGGCCGTCGACTTCTCCGAGGGCTACTTCGACAACGCCCAGGGCGTGATGGTCATGAAGGACTCGCCCGCCGTGGACGCGAAGTCTCTCTCCGATCTCAAGGACGCGCAGTTCGGGGCGCAGGTCGGCACCACGGGTCTCGACTTCATCAACGAGGAGATACAGCCGGACCAGGAGCCGAAAGTCTACGACACAACCAACGACGCCAAGAGCGCGCTCGAGAGCGGCCAGATCGACGCCTTCGCCACCGACCTCGTCACGACGGTGTACCTGCGGGACTTCGAGATAGACCGCTCCGAGGTCGTTGGACAGTACCCCCGCAATGAGCAGTTCGGGATGCTCTTCGAGCAGGGCAACCCGCTCGTCGGCTGCGTCGACCAGGTCCTCGGCGAGATGAAGAGCGACGGGACCCTCGAACAACTCCAGAAAAAGCACCTGCAACAGT
Source organism: Rubrobacter sp. (assembly GCA_013812245.1). Taxonomy (GTDB): domain Bacteria; phylum Actinomycetota; class Rubrobacteria; order Rubrobacterales; family Rubrobacteraceae; genus JACDGB01. Next base: position 2,192 of record JACCTS010000469.1, on the reverse strand, counting down.
ACCTCAGTGTCCCGACCCTCGAAGACTAGCAGGGCTAGAGTCAGCCTCTCCACGCGCATCGAAGGCTGTCAACAGTGACGGCGCGAGGCACGGGACCGGCAGACCAGCCGGAACCATCCACGCCGCCCGGCTCTGGACGAGGAACGAAGATGCTCGGCGGGCGGGCGGTGCTCGTATCCAGCGCAAGCACGGTGCTGTTCTTCACGGTCATCGTGGTGATCGTGGCGCTGGCGCCGGGGAGCGGGCTGGTCGCGGAGCGGTTCTTCAGCCCGTTCCACCTGTGGCGTTCGCTCGTCGGCTCGGAGAGCGAGCCTTCTGTTCTCTCGGCTTTCTTGCTCAACGTCTATATCTTCGCGATCTCGGAGGTTTTGATCCTCATCCTTGCACTCGTGATAGCCGTGGTGCGTCAGATCCCCGGTCCCGTCTTCTTCCCCTTCAGGATGGTCGCTGTGGCGTACACGGACCTGTTCCGGGGGGTGCCCCTGATCCTGATCCTGTACATTATCGGGTTCGGCGTGCCGGGGCTGGGGTTGGCGTTTTTCTCGTATCTTTCTGACATTACCTACGGCATCATCGCGCTGGTGCTCGTGTACTCGGCCTACGTCGCTGAGGTGTACCGGGCTGGCATCGAGTCCGTCCACGAGAGCCAGAACGCGGCGGCCCGTTCGCTCGGGCTCTCGCGCTGGCAGTCGCTGCGGTTCGTGATCCTGCCGCAGGCCGTGCGCCGCGTGATACCGCCGCTCCTCAATGACTTCATCGGGTTGCAAAAGGACACGGCGCTCGTCTCGGTGCTCGGCTCCATCGAGGCTGCGCGGGCCGCCCAGATCTACGGCGCATCCCAATTCAATTACGCGAGCTACGTGGTAGCCGCCGCCCTCTTCATCCTCATCACCATCCCACTCGCCCGCTTCACCGACCGCCTCATCGCCCGTGACAAACGCCGCCGCGAAGCCGGGGCCCTCGCATGAACGCGGCAGAGACCCCAGCGCTCGCCCTGGAAGGCGTCCGCAAGTCCTTCGGTGAGACCGAGGTATTGAAGGGCATAGACCTGACGGTGGCGCCGCACGAGGTGGTTTGTTTGATCGGGGCTTCAGGGTCGGGCAAGTCCACGTTGCTACGGTGTGTCAACCTGATCGAACCTCTCGACGCGGGACGCGTGGTCGTTGAGGGAGAGGAGATCACGGCGCAAGGCGTGGACGAGAACCGCATCCGCCGGCGCATCGGCATCGTCTACCAGGCTTTCAACCTCTTCCCCCACATGACCGTGCTGCGCAACATCACCCTGGCCCCGCGCGAGGTGCTGGGCATGGACAGGGCGGAATCCGAGGAACGGGCGCTCTCGCTCCTGGAACGCTTCGGCCTCTCCGACAGGCGCGGCGAGTATCCGGATCGGCTCTCCGGCGGCCAGCAGCAGCGCGTCGCCATCGTGCGGGCGCTAGCGATGCGACCTCACCTGATGCTGCTCGACGAGGTCACGAGCGCCCTCGACCCCGAGCTCGTCGCCGAGGTCTTGAACGTCATCAGGGAGCTCGCAGATGAAGGGATGACCATGCTCATCGCCACGCACGAGATGGGCTTCGCCCGCGACATCGCGGATCGGGTGTGTTTTTTGGAGGAGGGGCGCATCCTTGAGGAAGGCCCGCCGGAGAGGATCTTCACCTCCCCCGAAAACCCCCGCACCCGCCGCTTTCTCAGCCGCATCATCGCGGCCGGCCGCCTCTGATCCAACCTACCAGTCAGGACTGAAGGATACTATGTGTCGTACTTCCGCCCCAGTTCCTCGATCCTCCTCAAGTCCTCCGGTGTCGGTGGCGGAGGCGGAGACTCAAGCGTTCCCGGTGTCCCGACCTCTTCGATGACGCCCTCGAAGCCTCCAGGGATGAATTGCACGAACGCCCTGACCGGCTCCGCCGTGGCGTTTCTCCAGGCATGCAGCGTTCCCCTGGGGATGTAGAAGATCGAACCCGCCTTCGCCGTGAACGTCCGCCCGCCGTCCTAGAACCTCCACTTCTCCTCCAGGATGCAGTAGAGTTCGTCCATGCTGTGATGGATGTACGGCGGTGGCTCTCCCCCCGGCAACGCGACCAGCTCCGCAAGGCCATAGGTTCCGCCTGTATCTTCTCCCGTCGTCTTGAGGGTGACGAATTCTTTGTCTCCCACCCAGAATGACCCTCCCTCACCCGACGGTACAT
>JACCTS010000418.1 GCA_013812245.1 Rubrobacter sp. | reverse complement strand
TCTTAGGTTGTGGGCCGTGTCGCGGTCGCCAGCGTAGCCCTTACGTTTTCTATCGTCACCTGTGCCATGTACCGTATGATCGGTACTGCGAACGACACCGACATTAGATCTTCGGCGGATGCTGCCGTGAGCGGCTTGCCGTCACGGACGTTGCTTCCGTGAGCAAGTGCCACGCGGAGGGGGCGTTCCATTCGCTGCTTTGCCTCATCGAAGGTTAGCCTAGCGTATTCCCGGTACCCAAAAGCGTCCGTAAGGAACTTCTCTTCACGGATTTTCTCCGGCTCCTGCCTGTGCTCCTTCTGCCATGCGCCCCTAACCTCGCAAGCGTTCTCGTACGTCTTTCAGAGCGCGAGGAACTGATGAAAAGGGTTGTTGGAGGATACGCCTTCTCTGTAGAGTGCCACGGTTGGACGGCGTTGTGGATGAGGACACGAGGGCAGCACTGGTTCGTCTCTGAGCAACTTCTTGGTTCTCGGAATCTTCGCATAGTTGGTGGTCATCAAGCCTGACGGTATCCGGACCACGAGATTGTGCGCTATCGGCAGAGGCTGATCGTACTTGGCTGAAAGCTCGTCCAGAATCGGAGCGACAATATCGTACGCTTTTTCGTACGCATCCTGTAGCGGCTGATGCAGCCCATACACCGAGACTAAGCCTAGCGAGCCCCAGGGATCAGGGTAAAGGCATGTAGGAAGCTCGGCACCGGGAACCTTTCTCGGAGCGTCCAGCTTCAATAGCTGCGCTCCGACCATGCCGAACGTGGTCGGAGTCGGGAAGAAGAAAGTGTTGGGCGTCAGATAAAAATGTGCCAACCAACCCTTGTCAGTAGCGTTGGCCTCATTCAAGTCGGGGGTGTTGTCAGAGTGGATGTACATTTTGGTATGAACTCCCGTTTGGTCGCCCTCTCCATGATCGGGCGGCACGGGCATGGTCTCCATATACTCGGCATCCAACATACGGTCGCCCAAGTCCGTGCGATCTTCGGTCATCCATTGCGTGCCATAAAATCTGTAGTGCTGGATGCCGACAACCAGTACATGACCATCGGGAAAGTAACCGCCGAGCAGCCGACTTCTCAGCAAAGCGTTGAACACCGGCTGGGAGACCCTCAGCCTCCTTCTAGCCTCCTTAAAAGACACGACTTCATAGGCGTATTCGTTCATATCCCTTCTCCTTGCCACTTCAGATTGCGTCCCATTCTTCGCGGGGCAGTTCGCTCATGCGGGTGAGCGAACGTGTACCTCAAACCCTGTAAGGGGTTGGTTTTCGTGATGTACGCATAGCAGACGTTGGGAATCGCATTCTCCTATCTTATCTTATGCTCTCCAATTCCCATCACCTGGGCCTAGATCAGCTTCGTCGTCTGAAGATGACGGGAGCGAGTATTTTGGGGAGTCTTGGTAGAGTCCCGGTTGCCTTGTAACCTACATACTCTGATGTAGAATAATGACTGCTGTACGGGAGCAAGGGGTCTTCGGACCCGTTGCTTTTTTTATCGCTCGAAGAAGGTGAGAGAGACGGCTGGACTGGAGAGAATTTCGGAGGTGGTGGAGGGTTCGCTGCCAGGCGGGGCTGAGCTTGTCGACGCCCGGTTTTCGGGCAGGACGCTGCTGACTATTTTGGTGGACCGGACGGACGGGCCGGTGGACCACGAGTTCTGTTCGCGGGTAGTTTCCGCAGTGTCTCCGGCGCTTGAGGAAGAGGGATACGACGGTATGATCGAGGTCTCCTCTCCCGGCATCGAGCGTCCGCTGACCCGGCCGGAGCACTTCCGACGCTTCGTGGGACACGAGGCGAGGGTCCGGGTCACCGAGCCGGTTGACGGCCGCCGCAACTTCACCGGCACCATAGAGAGGGCCGGTAACGAGGAGTTCACACTAAAACTCTCTGAAGGCGAGGCGGAGGTGGAGCTGCCGTTCGGCTCCGTCGCCCGCGCGAACCTCAAGGAGGACATATAACGAGATGAATACGGCACTATTATCCGCTCTGAGAGAGATAGAGACGGAGAAAAACATACCATTCGAGACGGTCAAGGGCGTTCTCGAAGAGTCCCTGCTCGCTGCCTACCTGAACCGGGATGAAGCCGACGAGGAAGCCCAGGTTATCCTGGACGAGGAGACCGGCGACTTGCGGGTTATGCGCGATGAGAAAGACATAACCCCTGCGGACTTCACCCGCATGGCGGCCTACGTGATGCGCCAGAACTTCATGCAGCGGCTGAACGAGATCCACAACGAGCAGTTGCTAGAAGAGTACGGCGACCGGATGGGCGACATCGTGACCGGCATTGTGCAGCAGGCGCATCGCCGGATGACGCTCGTGGATCTGGGCAGGGTCGAGGCAATATTGCCGGCGAGTGAACAGGTCTCCAACGAGCGTTACGAGAACGGCCAGCGCATCAAGGTATACCTGCAGGAGATCCGGGAGCCGGGCCGCGGGCCGGGGCTGGTCGTGAGCCGCCGCAGCGAAGGGCTATTGAAAGGTCTCTTCGAGCTGGAGGTGCCTGAGATCTACGACGGGCTCGTGGAGATCCGGGCCGTCGCCCGCGAAGCCGGGCTGCGCTCCAAGGTGGCTGTGTGGTCCAAGGAGCAGGGGATAGACCCGGTGGGGGCCTGCGTTGGGCCGCGAGGCAGCCGCGTGCGCGCCGTTGTATCCGAGCTTCGGAACGAGAAGATAGACATCATCCAGTGGGACCCTGACCCGGCGCGCTTCATAGCGAAGGCGCTCTCGCCGGCGCGGGTACGCGAGGTCTACCTGGATGAGGACGAGCAGCAGGCGGAGGTCATCGTCCCGGACGACCAGCTCTCGCTGGCGATAGGACGCGAGGGCCAGAACGCCAGGTTGGCCGTGAAGTTGACGGACTGGAAGATAGACATCAAACCCGAGAGCCAGGCCATCGAGTTCGAGGATGAGGAAGAGGACTGGGAGCCCGATGAGGAGTCGAGCATGCGGCGTTGCAGGGCCGTCCTCTCGAACGGGCGACGGTGCGCGAACATGGCGCTCGCCGGTTCCCTGTTCTGTGGCATCCCGTCTCACCAGGCTCAGGCGGCCGAGTTCGAGGGCATGGTAGAGGGTAGGGGATCGGATGAGTAAGCGTGTATACGAGATTGCCCGCGAGCAATCGCTGGAGAGCAAGGAAGTCATAGAACGCTTCAAGGAGGCCGGGATAGAGGTGAAGAGCCACTCATCGTCGGTGGACGAAGACGTCTACGAGCGCGTCTTCGGCAACGGCGCGGCTGAGGCTACGACCGAGGCCACGGTGGATGCTTCGCCGAACGGCCGCACTGAGGCGCAGGAGGCCGAGGCCAGGGAGGCGCGCGAGGAGGCCGAGCGTTCGGGGCACAACGCCACGATCCAGGAGGCTCCGGCGGAAGAGCCCGTCTCGGTACCGGCTGGGTCTCAGGAGCGACAGCCTCGCAAGAAGGACCGGAAGCGCCGCCGGGTCGTCATAGACGCTAGCGCCACCAACCGTGCCCCGCGCCCGACGGCCGCTCCTGCGGCCCCCAAACAGCCGCGCCAGGAGCCGAGCGAGGTGAAAGAGAAGGTAGAGAGCACGGCTGTGCGGGTGGAGCCGGGCGCGACGGTCCAGGATCTGGCGGAAGCCCTGGGCGTGCCGCCGGCCAGGATCGTCCAGATCCTCTTCAACCTGGGTGAGATGAGGACGCAGACCCAGACCCTCTCTATCGAGGAGATAGAGCTCGTCGCCGAGGAGATGGGCGTCGAGGTCGAGGTTGGCGCAATCGAGGAGCCCGCCCCCGAGGAGGTGCTGCCAGAGGACGCGCCAGAAGACCTGGTCGAGAAGCCGCCGGTCGTGACGGTTATGGGACATGTTGATCACGGCAAGACATCGCTCCTGGATCGCATCCGGCGGGCCAACGTGCAGTCCGGTGAGGCTGGAGGCATCACCCAGCACATCGGCGCATATCAGGTCGAGGTCGAGGACGGGCGCAAGGTTACGTTCGTGGATACGCCGGGCCACGAGGCTTTCACCGAGATGCGGGCCCGCGGGGCGCGGGTGACGGACGTGGTCGTGCTCGTGGTGGCCGCCGACGACGGCGTGATGCCGCAGACGGAAGAGGCCATCGAGCACGCGCGGGCCGCCGAGGTGCCTATCGTGGTGGCGCTGAACAAGATCGACGTTCCCAACGCGAACCCTGATCGGGTCTTCGGTGAGATGTCTGAGCGGGGCCTGCAGCCGGAGGAGTACGGCGGCGAGACGGTGACGGTTCGAGTCTCCGCCAAGACCGGCGAGGGGATCGAGGATCTCCTGGAGAACATACTGGTCGTCGCGGAGCTGGAGGAGCTGAAGGCCAACCCGAACGCCCCGGCGAGCGGGTACGTGATCGAGGGCGAACGTGATCCGGGCCGCGGTCCTGTCGCTACTCTGCTCCTGAGCCGTGGCACCCTCCACAAGGGCGACACGCTCCTGGCCGGCACGGCCTACGGGCGGGTGCGGGCGATGCTGGATTACACAGGACAGCGCATACAGGGCGCCACGCCGGGAGAGCCGGTCGAGGTGCTCGGTCTCTCCGAGGTGCCCGAGGCGGGGACCCGATTCGAGGTCGTCGAGCGCGAGCGCATCGCCCGCGACCGCGCCCAGCAGGCCGCGTCAGCCCTCCAGCGACAGGAGCTCGCGCAGGGCGGCAGACGCCGGACCCTGGAGGAGTTGCTCGGCGAGGGTGGAACCCAAGATCTCAACCTGGTCGTCAAGGCGGATGTCGCTGGCTCGGTCGAGGCCCTCAAGGAAGCGCTCGCCAAGCTCACCAACGACGAGGTGCGCGTCAACATCGTGCGTTCGGGCGTCGGTGCGCTGACGGACTCGGACGTGATGCTGGCTTCCGCGTCTGATGGCATCCTGCTCGGTTTCAATGTCAGGCCGACAAGCACGGCCAAGCAGGTCGCCGAGCGCGAGGGCGTGGAGATCCGGACCTACGAGGTGATCTACAAGGCGCTCGAAGAGATCGAAGCCGCCATGCGCGGCATGCTCGCCCCGGAGCAGCAGGAGCGCGAGACGGGCGTCGCCGAGGTGCGTCAGATCTTCCGCGTTCCCAACGCCGGGACGGTCGCCGGCTGCTACGTGACGAGCGGTGAGATCTCGCGCAACGACCGCGTCCGCCTAGTTCGCGACGGCACCGTGGTCTACGACGGCAACATCGCCTCCCTGAAGCGCTTCAGGGACGACGCGCGTTCTGTCCGGCAAGGCTTCGAGTGCGGTATCGGCATCGAGAACTTTAACGACGTCAAGGAAGGCGACGTGCTGGAGTTCTTCGAGATCGTCGAGATCCCCCGCTAGAGGGAGATACCGCTTGTTCTGCGCTGTGAGGCTGGAGCTGGAGTTGCCCTACGCCTCCAGCCTCAAGGATAAACGCCAGACGCTGCGCTCTCTGAAAGATCGCCTGCGCCGCAAGAACGTCTCGGTAGTCGAATCCGATCAACAGGACGTGTGGCAGCGGGCCACGGTGGAACTGGCGATGGCCGCGGTCTCCCGGCACGCCGCCGAGGAGAAGCGCGAGGAGGTCAGGCGCCAGCTTCTCAATTACGAGGAGCTGGCGATAGTAGAGTGGCGTGAGGAGTTCGTGAAACTGTGAGAGGGATACTGCCGTGAGCGAACGCACCCGCAAGATAGAGTCCCAACTAAAGGAGATCGTGGGCGAAGAGGTCGCCGCGCTCTCCGATCCACGCATCAACGGCCTCGTGACCGTAACCGGCGTGCGCGTGAGCCCGGATATCGCCCAGGCGACGGTCTACTACAGCGTGCTCGAAGGTGAGGACGAAGAGGAAGCGCGCGAGGGCCTGCAGAGCGCCGCAGGCCGTATACAGGGTTCCGTCGGCGCGCAGACGCGGCTCCGTCGCACGCCACGGCTCTGGTTCGAGCCAGACCCCGTCGTGGAACGAGCAACCAGAATTGACGCCGTCTTGAGGGAGGTAAAGGCACATGACGACCCGCACGACGAATAACACCGTTCGAGAGATAGCAGACTTCTTGCGGACTCTGGACCGCGTAGCGGTGACGACCCACGTCGGGGCTGACGGGGACGCCATCGGGACCTCGGCGGCGCTGGTGCGCCTGATGCGCTCTCTCGGGGCCGAGGCCGTGTTCTGCCACGCTGAGGAGGTGCAGGGGTACCTCGGGTGGCTTTTGCCAGATGAGCCGTTGACCGAGTTACCTCCTGATCACGACCTGCTCGTTGTGGATACTTCCCGGCCCGACCGGACTGGTGTTCCCATCCCCGAGGCTGGTGCGCGCCTGAACCTCGATCACCACGAGGACAATCCGTTCTACGCCGAATACAACCTGGTCAATCCTAAAGCGTCGGCGACGGCGGAGATCGTCGCGGAACTCTACCAGGAGTTGGATGTGCCGCTCGACCGAGATGCGGCCGATGCCATTTACGTCGGCGTCAGAACCGACACAGGCGGCTTCACGTTCCGAAACATCTCACCCTTTGCCCACGAGTTGGTCGCCGAGCTTCTGCGTGCCGGCGTGGTACCGGCCGAAGTGAACGAGCGTATCAACCGTCGGGGCTCCATCGAGCAGCTCAAGGTCGTCGGGACTGTACTCGCCAGCGCCGAACGCTTCGGGGAGGCGCTGGTGGCGACCGTGGACAGCGCTGACTACGAGCGCACCGGCGCCGGCGAGATCGACTCGAAAGAGGCCATCGACCAGCTTCGCACGGTCGAGGGGGTAGACGTGGTAGCCCATCTCAGAGAGGTTCCCGAGGGTACCAAGGGCTCGCTTCGCTCCGAGACGGTGGACGTGGGCGAGGTCGCCCGACGCTTCGGAGGCGGGGGACATAAGCTGGCTGCGGGCTACACCCGCAAGGGGATGAAGCCGCGCGAGGCCAAAGCGGAGTTGCTGAAGAACCTCGAAGGCGTCGTGGACCTCGGGGGCGGACGATAGCCGGAAGCGCCCCATCCGGCGCCGTTCTGCTGGACAAGCCGCCAGGCATAACCAGCGCCGGGGCGGTCGCCGTCGTCAAGCGCCTGCTTCCCAGGAAGACCAAGATCGGGCACACGGGCACCCTCGATCCACTTGCCTCCGGGTTGTTGGTGCTCGTGATCGGACGGGCTACCCGACTCTCCCGCTACGTTACGGATCTTGGCAAGTCCTACACAGCAACCGCCCACTTCGGCGCCGTCTCCAATACCCTAGACGCTGAAGGCGAGATCTCACCCGTCGATGCCGACATGCCCGGCGAAGACGTCCTCCACGCTGCCCTCGAACGTTTTACCGGCGAATTGTTCCAGATCCCACCGATGGCCTCCGCCGTGAAGGTCGGGGGCGAACGACTCTACAAAGCGCATCGCCGCGGCGAAACCGTGGAACGCGAGAGCCGTCCCGTCACGATTCATTCGTTCACGCTAACCCACCTGGATATCTCTTCCCAAACCGCCACTTTCGAGGTCTCGTGCAGCAGCGGCACCTACGTCCGAACCCTTATTTCGGACTTCGCTGCCTTCCTCGGAACCGGCGCCTACCTCACCGCCCTCCGGCGCACGAGCGTTGGCAGCATGCGCCTCGAACGCGCGATTTCCATCGACGAACTCACAGAAGAAACATTGTCAAGCCACATAATACAAACGACCGAGGTGGTGTCGCATCTTCCTGTGATGAAGGTTTCGGAGAAGGTGGGGCGTCGGGTGCGTAGTGGGCGGTCGCTTGAAGCATCTGGGCTGGAAGGTCCGTATCGAGTGACGGAGGGTGATGAGTTGCTGGCGATCTATCGGGATGCGAATGGTGAGGCGCGGCCGGAGGTGGTGCTGTGCGGGGAGTAGTCGTCGTGCTCGGCAACTTCGACGGGGTGCATCTCGGTCATCAGGCGGTTTTGCGCCGGGGTCTGGAGGAGGCGCGGGAGCGGGGGGTGTCTTTGATCGCGGCGACCTTCGACCCGCACCCGCGGGCGGTTTTGTGGCCGGGCGACGAGCCGAAGCTGTTGACGACGTTGGATCTGCGACGGGAGGAATTCGAGCGGCAGGGAGCTGACGAGGTGCGCGCAATCACCTTTGACCGGGCGCTTTCCCGTAAGAGCCCGCAGGAGTTCGTGCGTGACGTGCTGGTTGGGGAGCTCGAGGCCGGTGTGGTCGTGGTCGGCGAAAACTTCCGGTTCGGACATCGGGCGGCGGGAGATTTCGAGGACTTGCGGCGGCTCATGCGGGAGGCCGGTGGGGATGCGTTCGCCGTCGCCCTCCAGGGCACGAAAGGGGCGGAGATCACCTCCACCCGCATCCGGGACCTCGTGGCCGCAGGGGATGTTGGGGAGGCTACTCGACTGCTCGGCCGGCCCTACACGCTACGGGGCGAGGTCGTGGAAGGGGATCGGCGGGGGCGTCAGATCGGCTTCCCGACGGCGAACGTGCTGCCGGACCCCGACGTGATCGTCCCGGCGCGGGGCGTGTACGCTGGGTTTGTCCGGTTCGAGGGGCAAGAGTATGCGGCGTGCACCAACGTCGGCGTAGCGCCGACCTTTGCCCGGGCGGAGAGCCGGGTGGAGGCCCATCTGCTGGATTTTAAAGGGGACCTGTACGGGAAGATGGTCGACGTGGGGTTCGTGAGGCGCATAAGGGAGGAGAAGCGATTCTCGGGGGTGGAGGAACTTCGGGGCCAGATCTCCCAAGATGTGGAGGAGGCCCGTAAGATCATGGGTCATACTATGTGATGCATGTGGTAGCATATGGCCTTGACGAGATGAGACAAACGGAGAGAACAAGAGGAGAAAGAAGAAGTTGGCGGTAGTAGAGAATAAAGAGAAGATCATCCGGGAGCACCAGACGCACGAGGGCGATACGGGATCGCCTGAGGTACAGGTTGCGGTTCTGACCCGGCGCATCAGCCATCTAACGGACCATGTGCGCACGCACAAGCACGATTACCATTCCCGGCGCGGGTTGCTGCAGATGGTGGGCAAGCGCCGCCGGCTCCTGAAGTACCTGCAAAAGAAGGACATCGAGCGCTACCGCGCGCTCATCGCGAAGCTCGGACTACGCCGGTAACGGACGACAATCCACCGAGCGACCACCCAGCAAGAGGAGAAAGATAATATGCGTCTAGAGATCCCCGTCGGCGAGCGATCCATCGTGCTCGAATCCGGGAAGCTGGCCCGCCAAGCCGGCGGCTCGGTGACAGCCCAACTCGGCGACACCGTGCTCCTGTCCACAGCTACCCGCAGCGGCTCCCCGAGGCCGGGTGCCACGTTCCTGCCATTGAGCGTGGATATCGAAGAGCGGATGTCTGCGGCAGGCAAGATCCCCGGTGGCTTCATCAAGCGTGAGGGACGGCCGTCCGAGAAGGCTATCCTGACCTCCCGCCTGACCGACCGGCCGCTACGACCGCTGTTCCCGAAGAACTACCACTACGAGATACAGGTGGTGGGCACCGTACTGGCGGCTGATCAGGACACCCCGTATGACACGGTGAGCATGGTCGGCGCCTCAGCGGCGCTCGCGCTCTCTGACATCCCGGTCGAGGCACCAATCGGCGCCGTTCGCGTCGGCCGAAATCCAGACGGCGGGTTTGTCCTCAACCCGACTTACGAGCAGATCTCCGAGAGCGACCTCGACCTGGTCGTGGCCGGCACCAAAGAAGCCATCACGATGGTCGAGGCCGGGGCGAACGAGGTCCCCGAGGAGGTCATGGTAGAAGCGCTCCAGTTGGCCCAGGAAACCATTCAGGCACAGGCCGAGGCCATAGAGGGATGGGCCAGCGAGCACGGCAAAGAGAAGCAAGAGTTCGAAGCCCCTGAGGAGAATCCCTTCGTGGTGGATCTTCGGGGCCAGTATCTGGACCGCGTAAAGGAGAGCCTCGTACAGACTGACCGGCGGGCCCGCCGCGACGCTTTGGGCGAACTGCGCGACGAGCTGACCGAGGGCCGCGAGGAAGAGGAGGTTGTCCAGATCTCCGCCGCCCTGTACACGCTGGAGAAGGAAGCCTTCCGCAAGCTCTACCTCGAGGATCGCAAGCGGACGGACCTTCGGGCGCTCGACGAGATCCGTCCCACCTCCGCCGAGGTCGGGGTGCTTCCTCGGGTACACGGCTCCGGGCTCTTCACCCGCGGCGAGACGCAGGTTTTGAGTTCGCTTGCGCTGGCTGATCTCGGGCTCGCCCAAAGGCTCGACACCATCGAGCCGCAGACCGGCAAGCGATACATGCACCACTACAACTTCCCGCCGTTCTCCACCGGGGAGACGGGGCGTCTCGGGACCCCCAGGCGGCGTGAGATCGGGCACGGCGCCCTCGCGGAGCGCGCCCTCCTCCCGGTTGTCCCGGACGAGGAGACGTTCCCTTACGCGCTGCGGATCATCTCCGATGTGCTGGAGTCCAATGGCTCGTCCTCGATGGCGAGCGTTTGCGGCTCCGCGCTGGCCCTGATGGACGGCGGCGTGCCGATCAAGGCACCGGTCGCTGGGGTGGCGATGGGCCTGGTCAAGGAGGGCGACGACTATGTTGTCCTGAGCGACATCCAGGGCCTCGAGGACCATATGGGAGACATGGACTTCAAGGTCGCCGGCACGCGGGGTGGCATCACCGCTCTCCAGATGGACATGAAGATCACCGGCGTCTCCGCCGAACTCCTCAACGAGGCGCTCGGACAGGCGAAGAAGGGCCGCATGGAGATCCTGGACATCATGAGCGAGGCGATAGCCGAGCCCCGCGAGGAGGTCTCTGATTTCGCCCCGAGGGTCGAGGTGCTGAAGATCCCGAAGGACAAGATCGGGATGCTCATCGGCCCCGGAGGCAAGACGATAAATGCCCTCCAGGACCAGTTCGGCGTGAACATCTCCGTCGAGGACGACGGCACGGTCTACGTCGCCGGCGAGGGAATGGTATCGAAGGACGCGGCGGGCGCTATCAAGGGCATGATGAAGGACGTGGAGGCCGGTGAGATCTACACCGGCAAGGTCGTGAAGACCACCAACTTCGGGGCGTTCGTAGAACTGACGCCGGGCCGCGACGGGCTTGTCCACATCTCCCGGCTCGCCCCAGGCAAGCAACGCGTCGAGCGAGTCGAGGACGTGGTGACAGAAGGCGACACGATCAAGGTGCGCGTCCTGGAGATAGACAAGCAGAACCGCATCTCCCTGGAGAAGTTGGAGGCGTAAGTCTTGAGCGATCCAAACATCAGGAGAAAGGATCTCCCTGGCGGCCTGAGGGTCTTCTCAGAGCCTTTGGAGGAGTCCACGAGCGTGGCCTTGGGCGTCTGGATCCGGGCCGGTTCCCGCGACGAGAAGGACGAGGTTGCGGGCATCAG
>JACCTS010000416.1 GCA_013812245.1 Rubrobacter sp. | reverse complement strand
CCCGATCCCTTGAGGAACGGCGTCCTTGCGGCCGTGTTGGGCCTTATGCTCGGCATAGGTCTGGCTCTCCTGATGGAACACCTGGACCATAGTTGGCGCTCACCAGAAGAAGTGGAGCAAATCTCGGGCGTACCCACTTTCGCCACCATACCGGAGTTTAGTTCCGCGATGAGGAAAAAAGGACGCTAGCATGACCGATCCACAGAGGAAAACCGCTGCCGCTTCGCCGCCGGTCCGCAGACGGCGTGACGATGCCACCCGAGACCTGGTGGCCGTCCACGACCCCTCCGGCGCGGCTTCCGAAGCTTACAAGATGCTACGCACCAACCTCTTCTACGCCTTGATAGATTCCCCTCCCAAGATAATAGTGTTGACGAGCGCGAACCTCGGTGAGGGCAAGAGCACCACCACCGCCAACCTGGGTGTGACGCTCGCGCAGGCGGACAAGAACGTCCTGATCCTGGACTGCGATCTTCGCAGGCCCCGTCTGCACAGCATGTTCGGCGTGAACAACACGAGGGGTCTGGTGGACATCTTGGCCGGCGGCGACAGGATAGAAGAGGTGTGGCGAGAGCCGATACCGGGACTGAAATTGATATGCGCCGGTCCCCCGCCGCCCAACCCGGCCGAGCTTCTTAGCTCGAGGCGTCTGGTGGAGTTTCTCGCCGAGATGCGGCGGAGGTTCGACTATGTCCTGGTAGATACGCCCCGGATAGGGGTGTCCGACTCCGCCGTGCTGGCGGCCCACGGGGACGGGGTCTTGCTGGTTTTGGATTCTCAGCGCACGCGCAAAGGACCCCTGCGACAGGCTATGCGCGCCCTGCGGGGCGTCGGGGCGAACGTTCTGGGAACGGTCATGACCAATTTCGACGTTTCCCGGGGCGGAAACACCCCGTACGGCTACTTCTACTAGAGGCGCAAAAGCACGTTAGCCTCGGCGGTTACCCGGACAGCTCGAAAATGAATCGCTGGGCAAGCGGCGAGGGGACGCAGTGAGATCTACCGTGGTTGGTTATCTTAGCGGTTCGACGTTAAGACGCCGCTTACTATCCGGCAGCACGTGGGCTCTCGGGGGGAAGATCGGGGCCGCCGTGATTGGCCTCGTCACCAACGGTCTGCTGGCACGCCTGCTCAATAGCAAGCAGGAGTTCGGCGCCTACTTATTGGCGTTCAGCATTATTTCGGTTGGCGCGGTGATCGGGTCTTTGGGACTGCCCAAGACGGTGTTGCGGTTCGTCGCCGAGAGCATGACGCTAGACCAGCCTGGGCGCGCGCGGAGGGCCATCTACACGGCGCTAGGGCTCGGCGTCTTGGGGGCTTTGGGCATCAGCCTGGCCTACTTCTTCGTCGTCGGTGATCTTGTGGGCAGGTACCTCTTTCACTCCACCGCCCTCGTAGCGGTCATCGGGCTGATGACCGGCTGGATGGCGATCGCGGCGGTGCAGGAGATCATGGCCGAGACCTTCAGGGGATTCCACGACATCCGTATGGCCACACTGTTCGGCGGCCTGGCGACGGGTGGCAAGAGCGCCGGCCTGGTAATGAGGGTCATGCTGCTCGCCTGCTTGCTGCTGTTGTTGGTGACGAGCGAGCACGCGGACCTGAGAACCGTGATGCTGGCCTCCATAGGCTCGGGCGCCGCGAGCGCGGTCCTGGCCGCCCTGTTCTTGTACAAGAGGGTCTCTACCCTCGGTACGCAGGGCGCGGACGATCCGATAAGCGCGAAGGATGAGTTGCGCGATGCCTTCCCGATATTGCTCATCTCCCTGAGCTCCTTCGTCTTGCTATCGGCGGCGGACCTCTGGATCCTGGGCGCTTTTGGCTCGACGGGAGAGGTCGCGGTCTATGGCGCGGCCTCCCGGCTGGTTACCCTTATCGCGATGCCGCTTCTGCTCACAAACCTCGTGCTGCCGCCTATCATTGCGGAGATGTACGCCCACGGTAGAACGGGCGAGTTGGAGCGCACGCTGCGCAGCTTCAGCACCCTATCCGGCGTCCCGTCCCTGTTGTTCCTGGTCGTGTTCATGGTCCTGGGAGGGCCGATACTGGGCCTGGTCTACGGCGACGGCTATAGGGGCGCCGCTATGATCTTGGTGCTGCTCAGCGCCGGGAAACTCGCGGCCGTCTGGGCTGGCTCCTGCGGCGCGGTACTCCAGTTCACGGGCCACCAGGGATCGATGCTGCGGATCAACCTTCTGACCAGCCCCCTCTTCGTAATCGGCGCTCTGCTGGTCGTGCGAGACTACGGACCGGTAGGGGTCGCCAGCATGACGGCCGCTATCACCGTGTTGCAGAACGCGGCGCTGGTGCTGGTCGCTAGAAGAAAGACCGGCATGTGGACCCACGTGAGCCTCTCCCC
>JACCTS010000364.1 GCA_013812245.1 Rubrobacter sp. | reverse complement strand
TGCCGTACGAGAGATCCAGGTACACATTCTCGTAGACGGCCGCCAAATATCCGCCCTCGCGGGTATACGGATAGCACTCGTGCAGCAGCACCACGGGCATGCCGCGATACTCGGGCCGCTGCAACACAGGACGCAGGCGTAGCGGGTTGCCGAGCAGGAGGTCCGTGTCGGCGTCGCCGTAGCCGACGTGGAACTGGACCGGTACCTCCTGCCGCGCGGCCTCCGCGAAAGCCACGTGCAGCAGGGTATCGAGCAGCGGCTTGTGCGACAGCTGCGCAGGGACTTCGCCAGCGTCCCGCCGGAACTCGTGCAGCGAAGCCTCCGCATCCTCCTCGGTCCATTCGCGGACATCCAGGCCCGTCCGGTAGGCGGCGATGCTTTTGAGCGCCACGTATCCCTGTCCGCGTACGTCGTCCAGTTCGGCAGAGAGCGCGGCTTTCACTTCCCGCAGAGAATCGTGCCCGGCCAGCAGACGTTCCATCAAGATTTCGAGGCGCAACATAGGTTCGGTGCGGCAATCCCCCAGCTCCGCGAGTTCTTCTATCGGCAGCACGTCCTCCTGCGGCGGATAGCCGGTGTCTAGGAGCAGGGTTTCGATGTTTGCCGCCCGCAGCAATTCTCCGGTGAGCTTCTTCGGGTCTCTCTCGTTGCGGGCCGCGAGGACGGCTTCTTCGTCGGGATCGCAGCCGAAGAAATCCGCCAGGGTGCGGATGAGACGCCGGTAGAAGGCTGTGGTGGAGACGTGATCCCACGCCATCCCCGCGTCGGCTGACTCCGTGAACGCCCGCCGCCAGACCGCGAGATTCCCGAACGTCCGGTCGGGAAAGATGCCGTGGCAATGGTTGTCCACTACGGGTACGTCCCTGAGATCAACGGCCTCGGCCCGGTACATCAGTAGTTCATGGCAGCCGCTGCCGCTACTTCATCAGGCAGGAGTTCCTTCGCCGTAGCGGCCTGAGCCCGGCCCACGGCGACGTGGGCGTGAACGAGCGGTTCTCCGAGTGCTTCCCTGAGAACATCGTCCCCCTCCAGCGCGTCGAGAGCTTCGTCGAGCGTCGCGGGAAGCGGGTAGATACCACGGGAGGTGCGCTCCTCCTCACTGAGTGTCGCCGGGTCCACCATGACGGGCTCTCCGGGGTCGAGGCCGCGTTGCATGCCGTCCATCCCGGCGGCGAGGGAAGCCGCGATCGCCAGGTACGGGTTCGCCGTTACATCCACCGGTTTGATCTCCACGTTCGCCGTCGCTGACTCGGCACCGGCCACGGGCGAGGGGAGACGCACGGCGGCCTCCCTATTGTCCAGGCCGTAAGCGGCGTAGGCAGAGGCCCACATCCCCGGCGTGAGTCGCTGGTAGGAGTTGGGGCTCGCTGCGGTGAACGCCATGACGGCTGGCAGGTGATCCAGGATTCCGGCCACAAACCCAGATCCCGCTTCGCTCAACGCACCCGAAGCGTCGAAGAGGACGGGAGTATCGCCCTCGTAGACGCTCAGGTGCAGGTGGTGGCCGTTTCCGGCCGCGTCCAGGTGGGGCTTCGGGGCCATCGTGCTCTCCAGGCCCATGCTGTGGGCGACGCCTCGGATCGCCTCAAGCACCATCACGCGCCGGTCGGCCGCCGCCAGCGCCTCCGCTTCCCCCACCGAAAGCTCCAGGTTCCCGTGCCCCACCTCGGCGTGGCACTGCTCCGGCGGAATGCTCATCCTCTCCAGCGTCTCCGCCAGCTCCGCCACGAACTCCGCCGCTGGCGTCAGCGCGTAGCTGCCTGCATACGGCGTCCTGTCCGGCGGGCCGTCCGGTCCCCACACGTAGAACTCGACCTCGTAGGATGCGACGGCCCTGTATCCCCTCTCCCCGAGCCGACCGAGCACCCGCTTGAGCGCGCCGCGCGGACACCCGTCCCAGGGCGTCGCCGCGTCCGGCTCCAACATGTCGCAGGCGGCCATCGCCTGCCCTCGGGCGAAGGGCAGCGGGGTGAGGGTCGAGAGGTCGGGGATCAGACGGCACTCCCCCACCGGACTCAACCCGGAGTCCGTTTGCAACGCCCCGCTCGGGTCGAGCGCCATCACCCCCTTGGCGAGCCCCACCCCGGCCCTCGCCCGACGCTCGAAGCCGTCCCGGTAGACGGCCTTCGCCTTGGGGATGCCCGCGTGATCCACGAACGCGAACCGCACCCACAGGGTATCGTCCGGCAAAGGCCGCGCCACGTTCTCCGTCTGCATCCCGCCTCCCAGAATGTGGCCGAAAACTTCTATCTCGTTGCGAGATCGGACCAATATCTCACGTTACGCCTCCGGGTTCCATAGTCGTCAGGAGCGCACGGAGATGGATCACGACTCAGCCCTCGCCGTTATCCCTATCCGATGCCACACCCGACGATCCAGCAGCGCGGAGAGTAGAATCATGTGGTACGCAGATAACTTCTGGAGGACGATGGAACGGGATGAATTACTAGAGAGGATCTCTATAGATCCCCGGATATGCTTCGGCAAGCCCTGCATTCGGGGACACCGTGTCTGGGTCTCACTGGTGCTGGATCTGCTCTCCTCGGGACTCTCCGTCGAGGAAGTGCTGGAGGAATATCCGCAGCTCTCACGGGAGGACATACTCGCCTGCGTAGCCTACGGAGCAGAGATGAGCCGGGAGAGGTTCGTGAACGTTCCGCTTGAACGTCCGGCTTGAAGGCAAAGCTCGACGAAAACCTGGGCAACCGGGCCATCGAGCTCTTCAGGGAACCCGGGCACGAGGTTTCTACGGTCTTCGGTCAGAACCTCGGTGGAACCAGCGACGAAGATCTGATTGGGACGTGCCGGATGGAAGAACGAGTGCTCGTCACGCTCGACCTCGGCTTCTCCAACGTGCTCAGGTTCCCACCGCGCGAGTACGCCAGCATCGCCGTGCTAGCGTATCCCCACCTTATAGACCTGGACACCATTCGCGAGCGAGTGCGAGTCTTGCTGCGAGCGTCAGAGCGGGAACAATTGTCCGGCCGGTTGTGGATCGTAGAGCAAGACCGAATACGATCCGGAGTGAGATATTCATGGTAGAGTTTCCTTCAGGTGGCGCATGCAGGAGATCAGGACAAAACTCGGACAGAGTGGCAGGATCGTCATCCCCACGCAGTATCGGCGTAAGTTGGGGTTGAAGTCCGGGGATGAGATCATCATGCACCTGGACGACGAAGGGCTGCATCTCTACACTCCCGCCCAGGCCGTAGCCCGGGCGCAGGCTCTGGTGAGGCGCTACATCCCGGCGGAACGGAGCCTATCCGAAGAGTTGATCTCCGAGAGGAGAGAAGAAGCCGTCCGTGAGTGAGGTGGTACTCGACGCCTCGGCTCTTCTTGCGCTGCTGAACAGAGAACCCGGACACGAGGAAGTAGCCCGAATCGTACCCGACGCAGCGATAAGCGCGGTCAACCTCTCGGAGGTGGCCGCAAAACTTGCCGAGGG
>JACCTS010000463.1 GCA_013812245.1 Rubrobacter sp. | reverse complement strand
GGTCCCATCTGCATGGCGACATGCAGGAGTAGTTCGCCCAAGGACGGCTACTCACTCGATCGGACGTGATCGAGCAAGACAATCAGCGAAATTCCTTGTCGGGTAAGCCACAAACTTGCCCCCGGGTGAAGCGATTCACCCGTGAATCTCCGGCTCATATCGGTGAAGCCCACCCGGTCCCAGCGGAGGGATCGCGGGTAACGCCGAGGGAAGTCCTCGTGACCCCCTAACGACTGTCCGCGGTTGTAGATGCAATTGCGGACGGTGGCTCTTGGAATCAGGCCACTGCCGATTCAATCTATGAGAGCCACAAGACGCCGGCTCTCCGAGGTGCAGATGGACGAAGACTCGAACGTAAGGGTGTACCTGTCTGGGTACGCCGATGGCGAAGGGTGCTTCTGCGTGACTTTCAACCGCAGCAAGCGTCACAAGTTCGGCTGGGAGATCCGGCCGAGCTTTTCAGTCAGTCAGAACGGCGACCGCTCCGAGGTGTTGGTGATCTATCAGACACTCTTCGGTTGCGGCACCATCCGGCCGGACCGGTCGGATCGCACGTTGAAGTTCGAGACTCGAAGCGTTTCCGACCTGGCAACCAAAGTCATTCCGCACTTCGAGCGGTATCCACTCCGCTCCAGCAAACAGAATGATTTCGAACGGTTCGCCGCGATCGTGCAGCTCATGCAGCGCGGCGCTCACCTAACCCAGGATGGATTCGCCGAGATAGTCCGTTTGTCGGCTGCTCTTAACGCGAGCAGCAAGAAGCGGTTTGAGAGAACCGCGATTACCCCGGAGATGAATGCATAGTCTGCGCCGCTCGAAAGAGCGAACAGCGTGAAGTTCCGACCCGCACGAAAGGTGTAACGACTTGGCCGCTGTCTCTAGGAGGGACCCGGCGAAACTGAGATACCCGTGAAGACGCGGGTTACGCACACTTGGACAAAAAGACCCCGTGGAGCTTTACTGCATCTTGGCATTGGACTGGGGTTACGCATGTGTAGCATAGGTGGGAGACTTTGAAGCCGGCGCGCTAGCGTCGGTGGAGTCAACAGTGAAATACCACCCTTGCGTGACTTCGGCTCTAACGGCTGTCCGTGATCCGGCAGCCGGACATTGCCAGGTGGGCAGTTTGACTGGGGCGGTCGCCTCCTAAAAGGTAACGGAGGCGCCCAAAGGTACCCTCAGGCTGGGTGGAAATCAGCCTTAGAGTGCAAAGGCATAAGGGTGCTTGACTGTGAGGCATACAAGCCGAACAGGGACGAAAGTCGGGCTTAGTGACCTTCTGATCTCGAGTGGAAGAGTCAGGAATCATCGGATAAAAGCTACCCCGGGGATAACAGGCTTATCACGCCCAAGCGTTCACAGCGACGGCGTGGTTTGGCACCTCGATGTCGGCTCGTCGCATCCTGGGGGGGCAGTACCTCCCAAGGGTTGGGCTGTTCGCCCATTAAAGCGGTACGCGAGCTGGGTTCAGAACGTTGTGAAACAGTTTGAGATTAGAGCTGTTGTCTTTCCCACACCGTTCGTATCAGCCTGTTTGAGCGAAAGGAAAGCTCGGCACACGCGCCGAGATAAATCTGGCCAAATGCTGGGAACTCCGAGGATCCCGCGCTACTGTCTCGCCGAGTGCGAGCAGTGACAACGCGTCGGGTGCGGACAATCAGCAGGAAAGGCCATGTCCAGGCCGCGAACGTGAGCGATGACTACCTCCTTGGCTTCATCGAAGGCGAGGGCATGTTCCATGTTGGGATCGTGCCAAGCCGCTTTACGAAGCTCGGGTGGCAGGTCATCTACCTCTTCAAGGTCGCGCAGAATCCGATCGGCGAGGGCGTTCTCCGGGCACTGCAGGAGCGCCTCAGATGCGGAACGATCTCTCCCAACGCCCGCGAGGGTGCGAGAGACAGGACGCTGAAGTACGTCGTACGGGACTACCAGAGCCTCGTCACGAAGGTCATCCCCTTCTGTGACGGCCGGCTCGTCATCAAGCGCGATGCTCTAGAGGCACTACGCGCCGTTCTCGACAGGATCGCTGTCGGTCGGCACCTCACGGCGAACGGACTGCTCGAGATCGTGGACATCGCCTACGCGATGAACACGAGGACGCGACGCGTTCCTCGAGCGACGATCGAAGCGGCCACTCAAGGACGTGGAATCCTCACAGGCCATACGCCGGACTTGCCTCAATAGGGCAAGAAGATATGGTCGGACCCCTGCGGCGACGCAGGGAGCCAGCGGGAACAGAAACCAGCTGGCCGTAGTAACAAGAATGTCGGTCTCTATCCAGTGTGCGCGCAGGTGAGTTGAGAGGAGCTGCCCCCAGTACGAGAGGACCGGGGTGGGCGGACCGATGGTGTACGAGTTGTCCTGCCAAGGGCACCGCTCGGTAGCTATGTCCGTTCCGGATAACCGCTGAAAGCATCTAAGTGGGAAGCCGACCTCGAGATGAGCTCACCCTCTGGGCAACCAGGTAAGACCGCAGGTAGA
>JACCTS010000319.1 GCA_013812245.1 Rubrobacter sp. | reverse complement strand
CGCCGGGTCCTTGGCGAAGCTGGAGCGAAAGGAGGAGGTGACAGAGCAGCCGCAACTGGTGGCGAGCTGACGAGCGGTGAGGAGTGGAGCGGCACGGGACTTTTACACACTTGACAGGACGCATACTTGATAGGGGCTACAGCCTACAGTTTCGGATGGGGGTTGCCCCTCGTTGACATTCCGCTGGAGCGATACTGGGCCCCTGCCTCGTTGCTTATACTGTTGTTATTCTCGGCGATTAGTTATTGGAACGGAACTACAGTAGAAAGCATGGCGCGTAAAGGCGAGATAGCCTTGGAAAGGTGGATTGAAAAGAAGCTTTCCACTCTGACCTAATAATACGCTGTACTGTGATAAAGAATTCTATTGCTAATTAGACGGACAAACCCGCTGATAGACACTCCTGTATACGCTAAACTCTCCGGCGGAGAGGTGGCAGAGTGGACTAATGCGGCGGTCTCGAAAACCGTAGCGTCGGTAATCCCGGCGCCGGGGGTTCGAATCCCCCCCTCTCCGCTCTCGAAATGATCTGAATCCCGTAGCCTCTGATGTATGATGCCGGGCATGACTTTCTTGCGGCGGGTCGGGTTTGTCCAAGGGCGGTAGGCGGGGGTGGGGCATATGGGATGTGGCGTTCGTCATGGTCTCGGTGGCGGCCCTGGCGTTGTCGTTCTGGCTGCACCTGCGTTTCGGGGATGGGTTGTTGGAGAGGATCTCATCCGACTCCATGGACATCCATGCGGACTTCGACACGTTCTGGCAGTCGGCTGAGACGGTATGGACCGGGGGGAGCGTCTACGACACGGGGGCCAGGCTCCTTAACCTGAACCCGCCGTTCTGGGCCGTCTTGCTCTCGCCGCTGGCGCTTCTGGAGCCGCTCGAAGCCTATCGGGTGTTCGTGCTGATCACGCTGGTGATGGTCGTAGGGTATCTGGCGTGGATGGCGGGCGAGGTGAGGCTGCGCGGCGGGTGGGCCGTGGTGGCCGGGGTGATGTTGCTGCTCTCGTCGCCGCTGATGGCCACGATCGCGCTCGGGCAGATGTACCCGGTGCTGGCGCTGGGGCTAGTGGCGGCGTGGTGGGCTGACCATAAAGGGGCGCGCATTGCGTCCGGGGTGGCGCTGGGGCTGACGCTGGCGATCAAACCGACGCTCGCGCCGGTGATCCTGTGGCCGATCATGCGCCGCAGGTGGGATACGCTCGGTGCGGCCATCGTCTCCGGGGCGGCCGCGACGCTCGTCGGGGCGATGGTGCTGGGAACGCGCGCGACGATGGAGTACGTAAGCGTGCTCGACCGGGCGACGGTCAGCGGGTACTGGGACAACGCTTCGATCCCCGGCATGGCGTCCCGACTGTTCACGAACAACGGGTTCATCGAGCCCGTGGTAGCGTTGCCCGGCGCATTGCCGGTCGCCTTCACCGTGGGGATCGTGGTCGTTATCGTTACGGCTGTACGGATCGCACGGGAGACGGAACACGGCGCGGAGGCCGGACTATGGGCGATGGTGGCCGCGGCGCTGCTGGCATCGCCCGTCACCTGGCACAACTATCTGCTCCTGCTTGGGCCGGGCGTGATACTGCTTCTCGCCCGCGGAAAGACCGCCCTCGCGTTCCTGCTGCTCTCGTTGCAGTTCATCCCGCCGAGCTGGCCCGAGCTGTGGCGCGAGGATGGCACCATCCTGTCCGCTTTGGCGCTCACCCTCTACACGTTCATCCTCTTCGCGCACTGGCTCGCGTTCCTGACCTTCGGGGACGAGAAGCCCGCCGAACCGGACCCGGCATCAGACCTGTCACCGGACACCGCCTGATTCTCCTCCTCCCGATACGGGGATAACCTCCGCAACCGGCGACGTTTCCGGCAGAAAGGTGGAGGGATATGAGTTCGACCATCAGCCAGCGCATCGTGGACGCCATGCCGTGGCTGGACGATGTTTCGGAGGCCGTGCAGCCGAGGGTGCGGGAGGCTGTCGAGAGGAGCGGGACGACAGTACGCAACGCCCTCGACGGCGT
>JACCTS010000305.1 GCA_013812245.1 Rubrobacter sp. | reverse complement strand
CGGGTCTGCTCTACGGCGTGCAGCCGGTCGTCATAGCGATAGTGGCCGAGGCGGTGATGAGGATAGGCAAGCGCGCCCTGGGCCACGCCGCGCTCGTCGCGTTCGCGGTGCTCGCCTTCGTCGCCCTATTCTTTCTTTCCGTGCCGTTCCCGCTGGTCGTCCTCGCGGCGGCCATCGGCGGCGTCGTCTTGCAGCGTTTCGCGCCGGATGCGTTCCGGCAGGGAGGTCACGGCTCCGGCGAGGAAGAAGCATCCGCCGTGGACGAGGCGTCCTCCAACGTCCGGCCTTCGGCCATGCGCAACCTGCGGCTGTTGGGGACTTTTCTCGTGTTGTGGGCGGTGCCGGTGGGGGCTGTGTGGATCTGGCGCGGCGGGGAGGACGTGCTCGTCAACGAGGCCCTGTTCTTCACCGGTGCGGCGTTCGTGACCTTCGGCGGGGCCTACGCGGTTTTGAGCTATATCTCCAATGTCGCGGTAAACGGCTACGGCTGGCTCTCAGCGGATCAGATGGTGCAGGGACTAGGGCTCGCCGAGTCCACGCCGGGTCCCCTCATCATGGTTACCCAGTACGTCGGGTTCCTCGGGGCGTGGAACAAAGCTCCCGAGGGGTTCGATCCCCTGCTCTACGGGACGCTGGGCGCCTTTCTCACCACCTACGTCACCTTTCTCCCGTGCTTCATGTTTATCTTCTTGCTCGCTCCGTACATCGAGCTCCTGGCCGGCAACCCGATGATCCGGGCGGCCCTGACGGGGGTGACGGCGGCGGTGGTCGGGGTGATCGCCAACCTGGCCGTCTTCTTCGCGGGAAGGGTGCTGTTCCCCGACGGCGTCTCGCTCGGTGGGCTCGACGTGTTCGCCCTGGTGATCGCGGTAGTCTCCTTCGGCGTGTTGCAGAGGTTCAAGGCCCCGATCTACCTCATGGTGCCGGCCGGGGCCCTCCTGGGGATGGTGTGGACGCTGCTGTAGGATAGGTATTCGATGGATGTGGGCAAGACACGGTGGCTGATCCTGATCTATCAACTCCCCAGGGAGCCTTCCCGCCACCGGGTCGCGGTGTGGCGCAAACTCAAGACCCTGGGGGCCCTCTACCTTCAGGATGGCGCCGCGGTCCTGCCGGAGGATGCCGTTACCCGCGAGCAGCTCGAATGGCTCCAGCTCAAGGTCCGGGAGTCTGGAGGGGATGCCACGCTCTGGGAGTCCCTACCCAACACCGTCGCCGAGGATCGAGAGCTTATCGAAGCTTTCCGCGTCTCTTGCGAGGAGGTCTTCAGGAAGGTTATCGAGGAGGCCGAACGTCTCCGGCGCAGGGCCGCGCTCGGATCGGACGGAGCGTCCCTCCTAGACGAGCTCGGCAAGATCGAACGCGAGTTCCGGGCCGGGCGCCGTCGAGACTATTTCCGTTCTCCCTTGAGGGATGAGGCGGCCTCTATCCTGCGTGAAACCCGGCTGGTGTTGAGGGGTGACGGAGACGCCGCGGGCTCCGCGGACGCAGACGGGGTGGCCGGCTAGTGCTTTGGGCGACCCGCGCCGGATGCCATGTGGATCGCACGGCCTGCGTCTGGCTGATAAGGTGCTTCGTGGACCGCGAGCCGGTCTTCTACTTCTTCGCGGATCCGTTAGAGGCCCCGGAAGACGCGGAGCTTTTCGACGTTGCCGGGGCCCGGCTCTCCCATAGGGGGGAAGATTGCTCCTTCGAGACTTTTCTCAAAGAGTACTCTCTAACGGATCCGGTACTGGCCGAGATAGCCGAGATGGTCCACGATGCGGACCTCATGGACGAGAAGTACGGACGTCCCGAATCGGAGGGCCTGGATGCCATCATCCGCGGGATGCAACTCGCGCTCCCCGACGACGAGACCCTCATCCGCCACACCGACGTTATCTTTGACGGCCTCTACACTTACCTGAGCCGGGAGGTGCTCTGAGCATGGAACATCCCAGGGTCCGGGTGTCCGGCCTCCGGTACACGGTGGGAGGCGTGGAGGTGCTGAAAGGTATAGACGCAGTGATGCCCAGGGATCTCATCACCTCCGTCGTGGGGCCTTCGGGGGCCGGGAAGAGCACCCTGCTGCGCGCCATCAACCGCCTCGTCGAGCCGGTGGCGGGGGAGGTGTACCTGGACGGGTGTCCCACGAGCGGGATGGACCCCCTGGAGCTGCGGCGTCGGGTTGGGATGGTCTTCCAGCTCCCCGCCCTCTTCGGGGTGACGGTCGAGGACGCGGTGCTCTACGGGGTGCGCCTGGCGGGCGGGAACGCTGATGCTGCTCGGCTGCTGGAGATGGCGGGGCTCGCCGGTTTGGGCCGGGATAGAGACCCGCGGAGCCTCTCCGTTGGGGAGCAACAGCGCGTCTCCATCGCCCGTGCCCTGGCCCTGGAACCGGAGGTCCTGCTCATGGACGAGCCTACGAGCGCCCTGGACGAGGCCGCCCGGCGCAGGGTAGAAGACCTCGTGAAGGAGTTGAGAGACCGTCTGGGGCTCACGATCGTGGTGGTGAGCCACGACATCGGACAGGTCGAGCGCATAGCGGACCACGTCATCCTCGTTGCGGCGGGGCGAAGTGAGGGGCAATGGAGCCGGGAGGGGTTCTTCTCCGGTGAAGGGGAGCGGGCGCGCCGGTTCATCTCGGGGAGGCTCTGAGGTGACGGGTCTGGAGACGGTGGGTTCCGCGCTGCTCACCCTGGGGCTGGTGGCCGTGGCGGTGGCGTTGAGCTTCTACCAGAAGCTGGATCTGGAGAAGGACATGGGGATCGCCGTAGTCCGCTCCTTCGTGCAGCTAACCGCCGTCGGGTACGTCATAGATTACGTCTTCGGGCTGGAGAGCCTGCCGGCCGTCGTGGCACTGCTGGCGGGAATGGTGGTGTTCGCCGCCTGGACTTCGGCCCAGAGGGCGAAGGGCGTGCCGCGGGCGTTCCCGGTGGCGGCCGCGGCCATCGGGGTGGCGGCCGTGACGACCCTGGCTGTGTTGCTTCTGTTGAAGATCGTACCGGCGACGGCCCGCTACCTTATCCCGCTCGGAGGGATGGTGATCGGCAACTCCATGAACACGGCGAGCCTCACGCTGACCAGGATACGTGACGACGTGTCCGAGCAGCGGCTCAAGGTGGAGGCTGCCCTGGCGCTCGGGGCCACCAGCCGGCAGGCTATCTCTCCTATCTTGAGGACCGCCCTGCGGAACGCCATGACACCCCTGATAGATTCCACGAAAACCACGGGCATCATTTTCCTGCCGGGCGCGATGGTCGGTATGATCATCGCCGGGGCGGACCCGCTGGAGGCCGTGAGGTTGCAGATCGTGGTGCTCTACATGCTCCTCGGCAGCGTCTCCATCGCGGCCATCCTGGTCGGGCTCCTCTCCT
>JACCTS010000294.1 GCA_013812245.1 Rubrobacter sp. | reverse complement strand
TGCAAAAAGAGTTCGACCTGACATACGTGTTCATTGCCCACGACCTCTCGGTCGTCAAGCACATCTCCGACCGGGTGGCGGTGATGTATCTGGGCAGGGTCGTGGAGATAGCGGGCCGCGGCGGCCTGTACAACGAGCCGCGTCACCCGTACACAAACTCGCTGCTCTCGGCAATCCCGATCCCCGACCCGGCGAAGGAGCGCGAGCGGCAGCGAGTCGTGCTGACCGGGGACGTTCCCTCTCCGGCGAATCCGCCACCTGGCTGCACCTTCCACACCCGCTGCCCGCGCGCCCAGGACTACTGCAAGAAGAACGTCCCCAGCCTGGAGCCGCAGGACGAGTCTCGAAACGATGGCGCCGATAGCCACAGGGCTTCCTGCTTCTTCCCGGTAGAGAAGGGCCAGAAGATAGAGGAAGCCGCCACGAGCACGCCCTACAAGGCTGGAGAGTAGCCCGAAGCTTTCTCGAACCGTTCGTAGCGTCTTGGAGAACAGCGGCATCTTACGGGTTCTGCATGAGGTTCCACGACCAGTCGGCCGGCGAAAGCTGACGAGCCGCGCCTGAGGCGGCGTGATGACGGGCTGACGAGCTTGCATAGTAGAATCACAGGCATGTGGAAGAGCACCGCGACGAAGTCCGACCGCCGTACCTCCGTGGTACGGGTAATGGCGATGGTGGTCGTGTTGCTCGCGACCGCGCTGGGGTCATTCTTGTTCGGGAGGTCGCAGAGCCCGGCGGACATCGGCGGGGAAGACCGGGAGAGCCTGCGGTTGTACGCGGAGGCGCTGGACGCGGTTCGGGATGACTACGTGGATCAGAAAGCGGTGAACCCCAAGAAGCAGACCTACGCGGCAATAGAGGGTATGCTGGACAGCCTCGGCGACCAGGGGCACACCCGCTTCCTCACGCCGAAGGAGGTGGAGAGCAACCGCGAGAGCCTCTCGGGAACTTACGTCGGGGTCGGGATACGCCTCGAAGACCGGGACCGGGAGGTCGTGGTGGCATCACCGATAGGGGGCTCTCCCGCAGCGGAGGCCGGCGTCCGGCCCGGCGACGTCGTGGTCGCCGTGGACGGAAAGAGCGTGCGCGAGCAAGACACCTCGGAGGTGGTCGAGAAGATCAAAGGCCCCGAGGGTACCGAGGTGGAGTTGACGGTTCGCCGGGGCGGCAAGGAGCGGGATTTCACCCTGGAGCGGACGCGGATAAAAACCCCTGCCGTCTCGTGGATGAGGCTACCTGGTAGCGACGTGGCCCTCGTCCAGGTTACTTCTTTCTCCGACGATAGCGCGGGGGAGTTGGAGAAGTCCGTCGAGGAGGCCAGGGACTCCGGCGCCCGGCGCTTCGTGCTGGATCTCCGCAACAACCCGGGCGGAAGGCTGGACCAGGCGGTGGAGATGGCGGGCGCTTTCCTGAAGCCGGGCAAGGTCGTGTACGTCCGCGAAGAGGCCGACGGAAAGCGCGAGAAGATCCGGGTCGAGGATGGCGCCGACCCCACCCGCGCCCCGCTGACGGTCCTGGTGAACGGCGGGACGGCTTCGAGCGCGGAGATCCTGGCCGGCGCCCTGCGGGACAACGACCGGGCAGAGGTCGTGGGGACGACCACCTACGGGACCGGGACGGTGCTCTCCGAGTTCACCCTGAGCGACGGCTCGGCGCTGCTGCTCGGCGTCGCCGAGTGGCTCACCCCGGACGGGGATTTCATCCGCGAGACTGGCATAGCCCCGGAGGTGAAGGTCGAGATGGAGGAGGGCGACGAGCCGCTCGTCCCGGGTGACGCCCGCGACCTGTCCCGGAAGGAGATCCTGGAGCGCGACGCCCAGATCTCACGCGCCCTGCAGGAGCTACAAGAGTAGCAATCCCTCGCTCCGGGTATCCTGTTCTCACAACTCACCCGATTGCCTGATAACGGAGGAGACATGGACCTGGCGCGTAGAACCATGCACGGAGCTCTCGGTGGGGTTGGTGGCACGCTGGTGCTCACCGCCCTGCGAAAGACCCTCGCCCGGGCGGGCCTGGTCCACACCACCGCTCCTGAGCAGGTCGTGGCCCGGCTGGAGGAGATCGGCGCGCTGGAGGGCTTGTCGCCAGTGGCAAAGCGCGCTCTGGCCGTCTCCGCCCATCTCGCCTACGGCGTAGGCTCGGGGGCTGCCTTCGCGCTCCTGCGGCGAGATAGGGGCGACGCGAAGACGGAGGCCGCCGTGGGCTCCGCGCTGGGGGTGCTCGCCTGGGGCGTCGGATGGTCGAGCTGGCTGCCGCTCCTCGGGGTCCACTCTCCGCCCTGGACGCAGCAAACCCCAAAGGTGCTGCTGCCGGTCCTGGATCACGCGGTATTCGGCGCGGCCTGGGGGCTGCTGTACCGGTCGTTACGCCAGGTTTGAACGCCACATTACCGTGGGTAAGTTTCTCAATATAATCGAAGGAGGTATCAAGCTTGGGCATTGCAATAGTTTCTCTGCTAATCCTGTTGGTAATCGCCATCGTCGCTATCCCGATACTCATCCGGGTGCTCGGCGAGGCTGCCGGCCGGAATCCCAACCAGCCAGGTGAGGGAGGAAGTGGCGCAAGCGAAGAAGAGCAAAGTCAGCAGTCCGGTCCGAACAGGGGTTGAGCGGCAGGCTCCGCTAACCGGTTCCCGGACGCCGCCGGAAGACGGTCGTCATTACCTCTCGATGATCTCGTAGACGTTGCCGTCGGGCCCGCGAAAGTGGCTCCAGGCGGTGTTCTCCGAGTGCTGGATCGGCCCGAGGAACTCCACGCCCGCGGCCTCCATTCCGGCGCGGGCCTCTTCGACATCGTCCACCCGGAAGCCTACGACCGGACCGGCGCCGAAGAAGGAGTGGAACTCGTCCTCGGGGCGCCACACCTCCATCTCGGTGCCGTCGGGAAACACGAAGCCGGCCACGTCGCGCTCCCGGCGGGTCTCCTCCAGGCCCATCACCTCGCTGAAGAAGCGTGCCGTCTCCTCGAACCCCCCGTCCGTATGCCCAACCACCCGAGGCCCTCTGTACTCACCGTTCATCCTCTTTCCCCGGCCAAAACTTCTCACAGCCTGTTTCACAGTAGTTGACCCACCGGACGGTATCCGGCATGCTCGAAGAAGCCCCTGGCATCTGCGGCGCTGACCGCGGATAGCGCCGCACCTACCGCTTCTACCAGAGCCTCTTTGCT
>JACCTS010000271.1 GCA_013812245.1 Rubrobacter sp. | reverse complement strand
TGAGTTCGTCAGACATCTGAACCGTCCTTCCGCCATCGACTCAGGCTTTGGCACCTTGCTGTGACAGCAGGTTGCCGGGGGCTACGGGCCTGTCCCTAACCCCACTCCAGATGGCTACGTCGATCCTATGACAAGAACCGATCTAACGATCTGAGACCGCGTCCCACACGCGGTGTGCAGTCACCCCTCACGTCGTGCACCAACTCCAGTGCCTTGTCGGGATCGGGTTCGTGGTCGAGGAGCGAACCCCCGTGGGCGAGGGTGTCGCGTAACCGTTTCAACCCGTTGCTCCAAGCACGTACCTGCTCACCACTAGCGAATCCGAGCTTGCTCCTGACGGGTTCCGATTTCTGGACCACCGTCAGTCGGTCTTCGAGCATCAGACAATCCAGAAGGGTCAGCTCCGCGTTGTGTCGCCGCCGCACTTCTAGAATCTCTTCGACCCTTCCCCGGCGCGCGTCCGACAACATCTCCGACCATCCTTCTCCGCACTTCTCATCGATCAACTCATTGATACCCGCCTCCGCGGCCAGGATGAGGCCGAAGGTGAGCATGCCCACGGCCGGGCGCTGGATGTCGGCCCTGGTCAAGATGCCCTCGATGGAGCGGCCGCGCAGGAGGAAGAAGAAGGACTGCCGACGCAAGGCATCGAGGCCTTCGGCCAGCGACAGCGACGCCGGAAGCAGATGACGCGCCTCGATCGTCCGGGCGTGATCCCCAACCTCACCGTCCCGCCCTTCGATATCGACGAGTTCGGCAAACCAGTAGCGGTCCCCCTCCTCATCTAGGACAATCACGTCGAACCCATCGGCGCGCATGAGGTCTGCCACTTCGACGCAACCCGACGCCGCCTCGACCACGCTGACGGGGAAGGACGCGACGTGCTCCAGGGTCAAACCGGACTCTGCGACCTGGAGAACCGCGCCCAGGTGCCCCTGCCGCTCGACCGCGTTCTGATTCGTCCCGTCCATCTCCATTCGACTATGCCAGAAACGCCGGACGGCGACCGGTATGGCTGCTGTGTTTCTGAGTCACATCCTCACTTTTCTTAGACGACTGGCCCTTCCCTTTTCAGGCGGATTACCCACCTCACTTCGCAAAGAAGACTTCTTGTCACATTCAAGGCCACACGTCGGGCTCCCTTGTCCACACTGCGTCCCACGCCGAACTCGTCCTTCCTCATCTAGGGTCTGTCCAAGAGGTGCCGACACTCGTAGCAGTACAACTTCGGATTCGAGGGGCGATCGCAGACCCGGCAGTTGGGGGACGGGCGCCAGTCCTGGGCTGAGATCACAGCGACGCTGCGCCGTCGTCCCTGACGTCGGGCACGCTGTCCCAGTTCACTCGGTCCCACACGGCCGACCCCGGCTCCGCCCGCACACGCCGGACCGCCTCCGTGGCCTCCTCGAGCCGCACCGCAAGCTCCACGAGTTCGGGGAGCGGGATGTCCCGAAGGACGTCGTCTGGGGCCCTGCCGACCTGGTCGAGGATCCCCCCATCGCACCCCACCCGCATCAACACAGTCCGTCCAACCCAAACGGCCGACCGCAGCCGGTCGACGCAGTCTTGAGTGCTGTCCTGATGCTGGTTGCGAGCTTCCCCATCCTCCCGGTGTGTCAGGTGGCTGTAACGTTCCTTGAACTCCGCCGATGTTCGAGCGCCCGGAGCGACCAGTTCGGCCGTGTCCAGGACGGCGAACCGGTCGGGCTTGCGAAGGAGCGCCCGCCACACGTCGAAGAGGTTGTCCCCGAGGTCGCGGTGCGACTCCCGGTTGAGCGAGCCTCGCAGCTCCCCGTTCAGGGCGGGCACGGCGTAGACCACTCTGACCGTCTGGGCGCCGAGCTCACACGCGCGCTCCATCTCGAGCGCGAGCAGATGGAGCCGCAGCAGCTGGTAGAAGGGCTCGACGAACAGGTCCTCGTACGGGATGAGGTCCGTGCGGACCGGGCACTCCGGATGCGCGGTAGCGCTCAAGCCGCACCTTCATCGACCTGTCCCCGCCACCTAGCTTGGTCCCCCTATACTGCTCGACGTACTTCCACTCGATCAACGCGATCTCGACCTCGCCTTTGGAGTTGGCGTAGCGCACTGCTGCGTCGGCGCTCGTCTGGAGCGCGCCTCGCGACCCCGCCTTGCCACCCCGCTCGTTGAGGTAGTCCCTCAGCCCCGTCCACTCGAAGACGGCGTAGTCTCCCTCGGGCGTTTCTGGCGCGTCGAACGGCAGAACCTCCGCGATATCAAGAAATGCCCCGAACATGGCGCGCAGGGCCTCGGGGTCGCGAACCTGGGGTGCTAGTGCGTTCACGCACTGGATCTGGGACGAGAGCAGGTGGTTGCCGGACCCTCCGCCAGAGCCTCCGTGCCAGCGGATGTTGCCATGCGCGAAACGGCTCAGCGCCAGCTCCCTGGCGTCGGGCAATAGGTTGTACTCGGCCAAGCTGGCGGGCAGGCAGACCTCCGCCTGCGGGTTGGCGGGTCGGGCGGCGAACTGCCCGGGAGCGCGTGCTTCGTCGGGGAGCGCGCTTGTGGACGCCTTCCACGGAGCTGCTTGGACTGGCTCATCGGAACAGCGTTTCAACCTACCTACGCCGCTATCAAGACATGCCTCGCCCCGTCTTGGACTTCGGGCGAGGGCGAACGCGACTCTGGCGACGTTCAGAGATCGAGAGTTGGGCTCGCCAAACAGGCCGACTCTGAGAGTTGGAGTTTGAAACTCGAAGGGAGAAAATGGGCGAGTAGACCGGCCCAAAGAGCTCGCCGGGCTCATAACCCGGAGGTCGTGGGTTCAAATCCCACCCCTGCAACCAGGTGATGTGGAGCACTTCGTGTGGAGCACTTCCCGAGCTTGCTCGAGCTCCGCCGGCGGGCCGAGAAGGCACGACTCGGTCGTGGTGCAGCCAATGAATGGCGCTGCCCTCCGACGTGAGCGCCCGCCGAAGACCTCGGTCTCCTCGTCGACCGGGCCGCCTCGTCCCGCAGCACGAGTCCTCACTCCCTCTGGTCGTCGTCGGAACCCTGCGGGGGTGAGCAGTATTAGTCCTGTCTAAATCAAGAGTTTAGAGGTGACTTGACTAACTAGCGCATCGAGCCTAAACTTTCCTCCATGGTTGGCACAGGTACGTCTCGAGCCGCGCTGGCCTACTTGAAGGCCCTCTATGCGCTCGAGGAAGAGTCCCCCCGAAGCGGTGCCCGAGGACGCCTCGGCACCGCTCGGCGGGTGACGACCTCGGCGATCGCCGAGCGTCTCGCCGTCTCCGCTCCATCGGCAACCAACATGCTCAAGCGACTGGCGGCTCGTGACTTGGTGTCATACGAGCCCTACAAGGGAGCGTCCCTGACCAGGAAGGGCCGCGCCGTTGCCCTAGAGATCGTGCGCCACCACCGGCTGCTCGAGACCTACCTGGTCGAGGCGCTAGGGGTCCCTTGGGAGGAAGCACATGCCGAGGCTGAGGCGCTGGAGAGCAACCTCTCGGAGTCGGTAGAGGAGCGCATGTTCGCTGCACTGGGCCGTCCTCGATTCGACCCTCACGGTCACTCGATCCCGACCAGGAACGGAGCGATGCCAAAGACTTCGCGGCGATCGCTGTGGGATGTGAGCGACGGCGAGGCCGTCCTGGTTGCGCAGGTGCCCGACTCGCACTCCGACGCTCTTCGTTACCTCGCGGAAGTGGGCGTTCTTCCTGGGGTCAGGGTCACCATCGAGAGCCGCGGGCCTATCGGCGGGCCCCTGTTCGTGCGAGTGGAAGACAACGAGGACGCGCCGGTGGCGCTGTCCAAGGAGATCACGGAGGCGATATGGGTCCACTAGGAGAGTTGCCGTCGGCGTGGAAGAAAGCGGGTCGCATCGACCGGCGCAGATTTCTTCGGCGGGTGGGCGCGACCTCGGCATTCAGCGGAGCCGCGCTGCTCGGCGGTCATGATGCCCTGCACGGTTCAGGAATGTTGACCCATTCGCAGGCTCAGGAAGGCGAAGGCGCTCAGGGGGGCCATGGCAACAACGGCCATCTGGGCGGCACGGTCGGCGACGTTGACAACGCGCGCAACGGCTTCGACCCACACGAGATCCTTACGGACTTCGACGGCGGTGAGGTCTCAAAGGACTCCCGTGGGCGCACCGTGCGCGAGTACGAGTTCGTAACCACCGACAAGGAGATCGAGGTCGCGCCGGGTGTGTTCTTCCCAGCCTGGACCTACAACGGGCGCGTGCCGGGCCCGACCATCCGGGCGACCGAGGGTGACAGGATTCGGGTCAAGCTGGTCAACGCCTCAGCGCATCCACACACTATTCACTTCCACGGGTTCCACTCGGCGTCGGTCGACGGCATCCCGGGAGCAGGCGAGGCTCTCCCGGGCGAAAGCTTCACCTACGATTTCATAGCGGAGCCGTTCGGCACGCATCTCTATCACTGCCACTCATTGCCGCTGGTGCAGCACATCCACCGGGGCCTGTACGGGGCGTTCATCGTCGATCCCAAGCAGGGTCGGCCAGACGCAAATGAGATGGTCATGGTGATGAACGGCTTCGACACCAACTTCGACGGCGAAAACGAGGTCTACGCGCTCAACACCGTTGCCTTCGCGTATTCGAAGAAGCCGATTCAGATCAATGCCGGCGAGTTGCAGCGAGCTCACGTCATCAACGTCACTGAGTTCGATCCAATCAACTCGATACACATTCATGCGAACTTCTTCAACCTCTTTCGTACGGGGACGTCGCTGGAACCGGACGAGTTCACCGACACGATCTCCATGGGTCAAGCCGAGCGGCACATGATCGAGTTCACCTACGAACACCCCGGCAACTTCATCTTTCACGCGCACGTAACCGAGTTCATCGATCTCGGTTGGCTGAGCGCATTCGAGGTGGTCTGAGTGGCTACCACTACGGCCGCTAAAGGGCGCGCCGGCATTCCCGCATGGCTTGGTTGGCTGCTCCCGGTCGTCGCAATCGCGGCGCTGGTGACACTCTTTCTGTTGCTCAATCCCATCGGCAGCCTGCGAGAGGTGCCCGCGGTTGAAGCGGTTGCGGTCGAGCGAACGGTGTTGAAGGCGGATGAGATCGCGCTTGAGCTTCGCAACGACGGTCCCGATCCGGTCACCATCGCCCAGGTGCTCATAAACGATGCCTATACGAGCTTCGAGATCAGCGATCGGAAGCTCGATCGACTGGAGTCCTCGACGATTCGGGTCTCGTATTCCTGGGAGGAGGGGCTTCCGCTCGGCATCGCGCTGGTCACCGCAACCGGCGTCACCATCGAGCATGAGATCGAGGCCGCGGCGCTAACTCCGGAGGCGGACGGCTCCACGATCACCATCTACGCGTTGCTTGGCCTATACATCGGGGTCATTCCGGTTGCCATCGGACTGTTCTGGTACCCCGCGCTGCGGCGCGCTTCGAAGCGCTGGATCGGCTTCTTCCTCGCCTTCACCGTGGGGCTGCTCGGTTTTCTGCTCATCGATACCGTTGCCGAGGGCCTCGAGCTGGCCGGCGAGACGGCCGCGGCGCTCGACGGGCTGTCGCTGTTCGCCCTCGGGGCGGTGGGTGCGGTGGTCGCTCTGACCGCCTTCGAAGGGTTCCTCGCGCCGCGGCGTGCGAATCAATCAGGCGAACACGTCGGGAGGAGCCCCGTTGGCGGTCTCGCTCTCGCCTATCTGATCGCCGCCGGAATCGGGTTGCACAACCTTGGTGAGGGCCTCGCAGTCGGTGCCGCTCTGGCGGGCGGAGAGATCGCCCTTGGCACCTTCCTGATCCTCGGCTTCGCGATCCATAACACCACCGAGGGTCTTGCGATCG
Organism: Rubrobacter sp.; assembly: GCA_013812245.1. Classification (GTDB taxonomy): domain Bacteria; phylum Actinomycetota; class Rubrobacteria; order Rubrobacterales; family Rubrobacteraceae; genus JACDGB01. The sequence continues at coordinate 518 of JACCTS010000271.1, read as the reverse complement.
TCGCTCCGCTCGGCTCGGAGAAGAGGCGTCCTTCCTTGTGGCATTTCGTTGCGCTGGGCGCAGTGGCCGGAGCTCCCACCATCCTGGGAGCCTGGACCGGCGGCTTTTTGTTTGCGCCGGCGTGGGCCGCGCTCGCCTTCGGGGTGGCCGCCGGGGCCATCGCTCAGGTGTTGTGGCAGATAGCTCGAGGCATGACGCGCGACCACGGGCTTGCATCGGGGCTCGGCGCTCTGGGACTCATGGCAGGATTGGTGTTCATGTACGTCACCGGGCTGTTGACCGCTTGAACGCATTTACAAAGCTGGGGTTGGTCATGCTCGTGATCGGCCTGGCGCTGGGTGCATGCGCGGGAGGTGACGGAGGTGACGACAACACCGTCGCGATGCAGTCTGGGCAGCGCTTCGAACCGGAGACGCTGACCGTCAGTGCGGGCACAACCGTGACCTTTGTCAACGACTCCGATGAGGGTCACACGGTCACCGCCTATGAGGAGGAGCTTCCCGAGGGAGCCCCTTACT
>JACCTS010000232.1 GCA_013812245.1 Rubrobacter sp. | reverse complement strand
CTTCGTCCAGCGACAGCCAGGCGGCCGGCCGACCGCCACCGGCGAGCCATTCACCGAGGAGCGTGGTTTTGCCGAAGCCGGCGGGGGCAGAGATGAGGGTCAGTTTGCGGTGCAGGCCCTCGTTCAGACGTTCGATCAGGCGGGGGCGGAGGACGACTTTGGGCCGAGGCCGGGGGAGATAGAGTTTAGTGGCTAAAATTGGCGCAGACATGGATCAACTTCCGAGTCCTCCGGCACTTGCTCTTGCATCACGGAGGCAAACACGGCGAGTTTTCTCTTACCGAATATGCCTCTATCTACGCATGCGTAGATCGTCGTTTTGGTATTATGTTGATTAATTACCCGCCGCCTACCATCAACTCCGCAGCGTGTGCCAGTGAGGCATCGTCCACCCTGCCGGAGAGCATCCTGGCGAGCTCCCGGCGGCGCTCCTCGCCCTCGACCCGCCGGATGCGGGTGATGGTGCGTCCTTCCGACTCCTCTTTCGTCACCACGATGTGCGAGCCCGCCTCAGAGGCGATCTGTGGCAGGTGAGTGATGGTGAGGATCTGATTGCGCTCCCCGAGCTCCCTGAGCTTCGCCCCCACAGCCGTCGCCGTCTCCCCGCCGATACCGGCGTCCACCTCGTCGAACACGTAGGTGGCGCCCGGCTCCACCCGCTCCTGAGACAGACGGATGGCAAGCATGATCCTGGACAGCTCCCCGCCCGAAGCGTAGCGACGAACCGCCAGCTCCGGCTCGCCGGGGTTCGGTTGGATCACGAACTCCACCCGCTCCACGCCCGACGGTCCTGGCTCCACCTCAATAAGCTCCGCCCGAAACGTCGTCTTGCCGAGGTTGAGGTCCGCCAGGTTCTCCCGCACCTTCTCCGAGAGCCGCTCCGACGCCCGCTCCCGGCCCTCGGTGATGCGCGCTGCCAGCTCTCCGAGCCGCCCCTCTCCCTCGGTAATACGCGTCTCCAGCCCGGTGGTCTCCTGCTCGAAATTCTCCAGCCGGCTCAGGCGGTTTCGGGATTCTTCCAGATACTCCTCGACGTTCTCACCGTATTTGCGCTCCAATGCGCGGAGTGCGGCCAGCCGGTCCTCGACGGTCTCCAGGCGGTTCGGGTCGGCCTCCAGCTCGTCCAGGTAGGTGCGCAGTTCGTAGAGCACGTCTTCCAGCTCTGCGGAGAGCCCGCCGAGGCGCTCCATGAGCGTCGAAAGAGATCCGTCGTGGCGCACGGCGTTCTCCAGTTCCCCGGCGGCCCGGGCTACGGCTTCGATGGCGCTTCCCTCTTCCGAGGAGAGTGCCGCGCTCGCTGCGGAGGCCGATTGGAGCAGGTCCGTCACGTTCCGCAGACGGTCGCGGTCGCGTGTGAGATCCACAACCTCTTCGGCAGTGTAGCCGGACTCCTCTATCTCCTGTACCTGGAACCGCAGGAAGTCCACCTCCCGCAGCCGCACTTCGGATGAAGACTGCAACTCCACGAGCTCCCGGCGATCCCGCTCCACCGCATGCCACAACGAAGCGCGCTCCTCTTTGGCCTTCTTCGCTTCTTCAGGTAGGAAATCATCCAGGATGGCGAGTTGCTCGGCGGGTTCTGTGAGACGTGCCTGCTCGCGCTGGCTGTGATAGGAAACGAGACGCTCGCCTAAAGAGGCCAGAGCCCGCACGGGTACCGCGACGCCGCCCACGAAGCAGCGCGAGCGTCCCTCGCCAGTGAGCGTGCGCCGCAGGAAGAGATCCTCGTCCACATCCACCTCTTCGGCCAGCTCTCCCAGGGCATCTCCCAGCATCCTCGACTCCACATCCTCTGGGAGGGCGAAGGTGCCCTGAATGGTGGCGCGGCTTGCGCCGGAGCGCACCGATTCCGAGCGGGCGCGGCCACCGAGAAGCATCTGGAGAGCCGTGGCGAGGAGGGTCTTGCCAGCGCCGGTCTCCCCGGTAATGGCGTTCAGGCCGGGGGACAATTCCAGCGTGGCCTCTTCAATGAGTGCCACATTCTCGACGGAAATCTCGGTGAGCACTACAGGAAGGTCCTCCGTACCGCCCTCCACCAGGTCCACTCGTCGGTTCGTCCTATTCTAACGCTTTTGCGGGAGAGACCGATCTTTATTCGCTCCCCTTCGGGAACTTCGAACGGTTCATCGCCGTCTATGGAGAGCAGGGCGCCGCGTTCCCTGATTCGGAGGTCTGTGACCTGCGCCTCCCCGAGCACCATCGGACGCGCGACGAGCGAGTGTGGCGCTATGGAAACGAGCTCGTAGCAAGGCACGTCGCCCGAGACGATCGGGCCTCCGGCGGAGAGCGCGTACGCCGTGGAGCCCAGGGGCGTCGATGCGATGAAGCCGTCGCACTGCAGAGAGACGAGTTCTTCGCCGCCCACGCAAACCTCGACAGAGACCACCTGGTGCGGGCGGGGCTTGACGAGCACGGCGTCGTTGACGGCGGTGAGCGGCGCTTGGTCGCCGACCCGCACTTCGAGCATCCGGTATTCCTGAACGTCGAGGCCGCCGGAGAGGACCTTCTCGACGCCTGACTCCATCTCCTCCGGGCGCATCCCGCTCATAAACCCGACCTGTCCCAGGTTCACGCCGAGCAATACCCGCCCCGGATACATCCGCGCGGCCCGCAGCATCGTCCCGTCTCCGCCCAGGACGAAGACGAGGTCCAGATCCACCTCGCCGTCAGGCTCGTCGTGGGGCCTGACCTCCGCAATCTCCACGCCCCGTTTGCCCAGCGCAGCCGACAGCCGCTCGAAGTGACCGTCGCTCACCTTCGGGTTCGCCACGATCCCGACGCGCCGGATGTCAGAAGGATTATTCAGACGAAACCACCTCCCGAATTTGGGCCTCGTCGAGGGAAAGCGCGGCATCCCGGACAATGTGCAACGGATACTCCCGGTTGCCGGACTTTCGGCCCGCCACCGGAGCCCGGACCACCGAAACGGCCCCGAATCCCAGAGGTTCGAACGCTTCGGCGACATCCGAGATCACGGCGGCGTGAACCCCGGGATCTCTCACCAGCCCGCCGCGCCCAACCTGCTCGGGCCCTGCCTCGAACTGCGGCTTGACGAGCAGCACGGTTTCCCGGATAGACGGTGTCGTGGAAAGCAATTCTCTCAGCGCGACGGAAAGTGAGATAAACGATAGGTCGGCCACGAGCAAGTCCGGCGGGAACGGAAGATCATCGACTGAGAGGTATCGCACATTGGTCCGTTCCAGAACCGTGACCCTCTCGTCATTACGGAGCGACCAGTCGAGCTGGCCATAGCCAACGTCCATCGAGATCACACGCCGCGCCCCGCGCTGTAGCAGCACGTCCGTGAAGCCCCCGGTGGATGATCCGGCGTCGAGACAAGAGCGACCGTTTACTTCAATACCGAACTCGTCGAGGGCGAAGGCCAGCTTCTCACCGGCCCGGGAGACGTAGGGAGACCCCTCCTCGACGGCGAGTGGCTGATCGGGGGCGATTCGGGAGCCTGCCTTGGTTACAACCTGTCCGGCGACGCGCACGGCGCCCGCGAGGATCAAACCCTGAGCCCGGCTCCGGCTCTCGGCGAGACCGCGCTTCACGAGCAGGGCGTCCAACCGCTGCGGCGCGGTCTTCATTTCTCCCCCACGGTCGACTGGCTAGCGTGCCCTGTGGCGGACGAAGAGCGCCATTTCCCTGAGCCCGGAGGTGTCCCCGTCGATGATGTCTAGGGCTTCGAGGGCCCGGCCGACGGACTCGTCCGCCTGCCGCCGGGCGCCTTCCAGACCGTAGATGCCGACGAAAGTAGCCTTGCCCTGCTCGGCGTCGCTACCGACGCTCTTACCCAGGGTGTCGGGGGTCGAGGTCGCGTTGAGCAGGTCGTCCACTATCTGGAAGCAAAGGCCGAGCTCAGACGCATATTCCGAGATGGCCGCCTGCTCCCCGGCGGAGGCGCCGGACAGGATCGCACCGATACGGGCGGAGGACTTTATCAGGGCGCCGGTCTTGTAGCTGTGGATCATATGCAAAGTCTCGGGATCGGTGCCGTCGCCGACGCCTGTGTGGTTCATGTCTATGACCTGTCCGCCGACCATTCCGTTGACGCCCGTTGAGTCGGCAAGCTCGCGCACCACCTCGAGTACCTGCTCGCAGGTTCCCTCCTGATGGACGGTTATGAGGGTGAGCGCCTCTCCGAAGAAGGCGTCGCCTGCCAGGATTGCCATCGCCTCCCCGTACTTTCTGTGGGTCGTCGGGCGTCCGCGGCGGAAATCGTCGTCGTCCATCGCGGGGAGGTCGTCGTGGATCAGGGAGTACGTATGGATGAGCTCTATAGCCGCCGCCGAGGGCAACACGAAGGCCGGGTCCGTCCCGAAAACCCACGCGGCCTCCATGCACAGTGTGGGCCGGACGCGCTTCCCGCCACCTAGCATCGAGTACCTCATGGCCTCGACGAGGCCGGAGAGCCGGGGATCGTCCGAGAACTCGACGCCTTCGAGGAACCCTTCGAAGACGCGCCGGTGCTTCTCCCAGCGGGCCTGCACGCTCGTGCCGCTAGCCATGCTCTACCCTCCCGAAGATATTGGGCTCCGCGCCCCGCAATACTCCACCGACGAAGGCCGGGGCCTCCTCGCTGGAGAAACCGGTGGCGAGTTCTATAGCCTCGTTGATCGCCACGTCAGGCGGTACGTCGTCCACGTAGAGCATCTCGTACAGTGCGAGACGCAGGATGGTCCGGTCCACGGCGCTCATCCGATGCACGGGCCAACCGATGGCCACCTCCGAGAGCCGCGCATCCAGATCCTCGCGCTCCCGCTCCACCCCTTCGGTCAGGGTTCGGGCGTACTCCCTGAACTCTTCCTGGTACGAAGATCTCCAGAGGCCCAACGTATCCTCCAACGAGCGCTCGTTGATGTCGCTCTGATACAGCGCCAGGAACGCCTGCTTGCGGGCCGTGCGCCGTCTCATGACGCCTCTCCAGGGTATCCGTGGACTACCACGCTCAAACCCGTGTGAGATACTCGTTGGAGCGCGTGTCCACCCGCACCCGATCCCCGATGTTCACGAACAGCGGCACCTGCACCACCACGCCGGTCTCCAGGGTGGCCGGCTTGCTCCCGCCGGTGGCGGTGTCACCCTTAACTCCCGGGTCCGTCTCCGACACTTCCAGGTCCACGTGCGCCGGTGGCTCCACGCTCACGACCTCACCGTCAGCCGAGAGCACGCTGACCGCCCCGTTGGGCACGACGTAGCCCTCGGTCTCGCCAAGCACGTCGGCGGGGATGGCGATCTGATCGTACGTGTCTGAGTCCATGAAGTGCAGCAAGTCCCCATCCCGGTACAGGTAGGTCATCTGGCGCGACTCGGTTCTGATGTTCTCGATCTTCTCTCCGGCCCGGAACGTCTTCTCGATCACGGCCCCCGAATCCATGTTGCGCAGCCGCGTCCTCACGAACGCCCCGCCCTTCCCGGGCTTGACGTGCTGAAAAAACAGGATGGTGAACCGCTTGCCGTCAACACGAATGGCCGTGCCGTTTTTGAACTGGTTGGTGGAAATCATTCAGCAAAACCCTTCTGGAACACTTACCTGACGCGCCGGACCATCAAGGCCCCTACCCGGCGCGAGACGCTGGGCCATTATCGCACAATTTCTAGAAATTTAGACCTGGACGAAACCCCGCCAGGTCGCTAATCCGGCCACAGGAATACGAAGTGGTCGGTCGTGACGGCGATCCGGACGCCGCGCCCCCGGCAAAGTCGAGTATCCGAGAAATATTCTTCTTCCGGGTGAAGAAATAGAATGCCCTGCACCGGTTGTTCTCCATGACTCCGCGCCGCAGCCTGAACTTGATGCCCCGCGAAAACCAGAACCATGCGACCCTCGTTATGCTCTCTACCTCGTCCCAACGGAACTCGATCTCCGGCACGGGCTCATTGAAGACCCAGAGCACCGAGAAAACCATCCTTCCTCCCTCGCCATCCAGGGTTAGATCCGCGAAGGCTTTGGCCATGCCGGGCGCTCCGGTGAGGCGCTCCCGCCGGGTCGGGAAAACTGCCTGCCCGGTCCACACGGTGTGCGGACGTGATGCCGAAGAGACTCCGTTCAACGCGGCTTGCTGCTCATCTCATGCCGGGGCAGATCATCCCAGATATCCAGCCACGGCAGTTTCCGCGAGAACCAGGAGTGTTCACGGGGCTCGAACGCCTCCGGGTCATCGAACACGCCGATGGCGACGTAGATTTCGCCCGCGAGCGCCTCGTCCTCGTAGAACATCGGTGTCCCGCACTCACCGCAGAAAGATCTCCGCACGCCGGGTGCGGATTCATACACCTTCGGCGCGGCTTGCTCCAACTCGATCCAAGTCCTCGGATACCCGACGAAGAGTGAGACCGGCGCGCCGTTGGATCTCCGGCAGTCCCCGCAGTGGCAGTACACCACCGCGTCCGGCTCGCCACCCACGGTCAGCCTCACGGTACCGCACCGGCATCCACCACGATGTGTACCCTCGTTCATCCCTCGCCGCTCCGGGACAGGATGAACCGGAGCGCGGCCACGTACCCATCGGCGCCCATCCCGGCGACGACCGCGTCCACCGCTGGCGAAATGACAGAATACCGCCGCCATTCCTCCCTGGCGTGGACGTTCGAGAGATGAACTTCGACCTTCGGTATATCCACCGCTTCCAGAGCGTCGTGGAGAGCGTAAGAGTAATGGGTCCACGCGCCGGGGTTGATGATCAGGCCGTCTGATTCTCTCGCTTCCCGTACGAAACCGACCATCTCACCCTCGTAGTCCGTCTGCCTGAACTCCAGGTCCACATCGGTAAACTCTTCGCGTAGGAGATTCTCTATGTCGTTCAAGGTCAGGGTTCCGTAGACTTCCGGGCGGCGCTGGCCCAGGGTTCCGAGGTTGACGCCGTTGAGAACGAAGATCCCGATCATATGATGGCCTCTATGGCCTGGCGCGCTTCGTCGTCTGTGACCGGTACGCCCCATACCGGGCGGCCAATGTCTTCGAGCAGCACGAAGCGGTGCGCAGGACCGTCGCCGGAGCGACGTTTTTTATCGCGGCCCATCGCCACGAGGATCTGGTCTGGATCGGCTGCGGGAGCCTTCGTGGGAAGGCCGGCGCTCCACAGAAGGTTCTGGTGAAGTTCGACGAGGTCCGTGCCCAGCTTCTCCCGAGAAAGGTGTGCGGCAGCGACCATGCCAGCGGATATGACCTCGCCGTGAAGCAGAGCGTAGTCTGCGGCGGCCTCCAGCGCGTGTCCGATGGTATGCCCGTAGTTCAGGATGGCGCGGCGCCCCGTCTCCAGCTCATCGTCGGCTACCACGTCCGCCTTGAAGCGAACGGAGTCGAGGACGAGGGTCCGCAGTGCGTCAGCATCCCGCGAACGAGCATCATCTACTTGTCCGAGATCCTCGAAGTAGTCGCCGCCGGCGAGTAGGCCCATCTTTATCACTTCGGCGAGGCCGCACGACAACTCGCGGTCCGGGAGCGTTTCAAGGCGCTTCAGGTCGGCCACCACCACACGCGGACGCAGGAAAGCGCCGGCCAGGTTCTTGCCTTCAGGGAGATCCACGCCGACCTTCCCACCCACCGAGCTGTCCACCATCGCCAGTAGCGTCGTGGGAAGCGCGACGAAAGAAATACCTCGCATGTACGTCGCGGCGGCGAACCCTCCCAGATCGCCCACCACACCGCCACCGAGCGCGAACAGCGTACCGTCGCGGGTGAGACCGGAGGCGGCTAGACGGCCGACTACATCACCGTAAACCTTCAGGCTCTTCGATGATTCTCCGGCGGGAATTTCGATCACGTCGAGCACCCGCCAGCCGCCCTCTTCGAGGTCGCGCGCCACGGACCGCGCATGCCGAGGTCCGACGTTCGAGTCGGTCAGGACGAAGGCGGCGCCTGGCTCCAGCGCTTCGGAGATACTCCCGGCAAGATCCAGATCCTCCCCGACGACAACCGGGTACGGCGTGGATACGGAGACTTCTACCCGCTCAACCAACGCGAAATCTCCTCCGAGACCTGCCTTCGCGAACGTCCGTCTACGGTTACGCGCAGGTCGGATACTTCCAGATACGCGGGGAGACGGTTCGTGTAGCGCTGCTCGAACTCCTCGTATCCCGTGGCCCGCAGAGGCCGCCCGGCGCCCCGGGTCCTGGCGAAGAGGACCCGTAGATCCTCCTCCAGAAAGATCGTGGCGACATCCTTGAGTCTCTCGCGGTTCTCGGTACGGATCACGATCCCACCACCGCACGCGACGACGCGTCTGTCCGCGCCACCGAGGGCGTCGAGGAGTGCGAGGTGTTCGAGGTCTCGAAAACGCTCCTCGCCGGAGGAAGCGAAGATTTCAGGTATCGGCCGGCCGGCCCGGTGTTCTATCTCGCGGTCGAGGTCCACGAAATCCCAGCCAAGCTCGTTTGCGACGATGCGCCCGACGGTGCTCTTGCCGCTACCCATGTAGCCGACGATGGCGAGAGGCCCATCCAAGGCTCACAGCCGGGGCCCACGCGCCGCCCCCCGAATGCTCTCTCGAATCCGGCTCGAGTAGGCGTCGTGGGCTGCGCGGATGTCCGTCATGTTGTCTGCGCCGAACTTATCCAGGAATACCTCTGCCAGAACGATGGCGACCATCGACTCGCCGATGACAGCCGCCGCCGGGACCGCGCAAGAGTCCGCCCGTTCCCGGAACGCCCTCGCGGGCTCCCCGGTCGAGAGGTCAACCGTCCGCAGCGCCTTGGCTATGGTGGAGATCGGCTTCATCGCGGCCGACACGACGACCGGCTCGCCGTTGGTCATGCCGCCTTCGATCCCGCCGAGATTGTTGCTGGTCCGCGAGAGGTGTCCGTTTTCGGGAACGATCTCATCCTGTACCTCGCTGGAGCGACGGCTCGCCACCCCGAAACCGAGCCCGACCTCGACGCCTTTGATGGCGTTTATGGACATCACGGCGGCGGCGAGCTTGGCATCCAGCTTGTCGCGCCAGTCGACGTACGATCCGAGTCCCGGTGGGCACCCTTCGGCGACCACGACGAACTCTCCACCCAGGGCGTCACGGTCATAACGGGCGGCGTCTATCTCAGCCTTCATCCGTTCCGAGACGTCCGGGTCCGGGCAACGCACCTCGGATTCGTCGGCCCGGCGGGCATCGCGGGCGGCGCTCTCTTTGTCATACGCAGCCGCCCCGATGCGGTAGACGGCGCTGTGGATCTCCACGCCGAACTCCGCCAGAAGCTTCCGGGCGACGCCGCCGGCAGCGACTCGGGCCGTAGTCTCGCGGGCGCTGGAGCGTTCGAGGACGTTGCGGAGGTCGTCGAAGGCGTACTTCTGCATCCCGGCGAGGTCGGCGTGTCCGGGACGAGGGAGGGTCACTGGTTTCACGGGCTCCTCGGATGGCGCCGGGGACATCCGGTCCTCCCAGTTGGCGTAGTCCTGGTTGCGGATCAACATCCCTACCGGAGAACCCAGAGTGTAGCCACGGCGCACACCGCCGAGGAACTCGATCTCGTCCTTCTCTATCTTCTGGCGCCCGCCGCGCCCGTACCCCTTCTGTCGGCGCGCCAGGTCACGGTTCACGTCATCCGCGACGAGTCCCAACCCCGCAGGTACCCCGTGTACCAGCGCTACCTCCGCCGGTCCATGCGACTCTCCCGCCGTCGAAAAGCTAAACCTCACCATGCTCCGTTCCGTCCGCTCGCAGGCTCAAGCACCCAGAATATAACGCTTCGCTGGCGCTTTCGCCCGAGGATCGAAGCAGGTATCCATATGCCAGAGCCCCAGCCCGGAGCTAGTACGGCAGAGAGCCGCCGCTGTCGAACAGGTTGCCATTGCCGCCCCGGCCGCCTCCGCCACCAGAACCGCTGCCACCGTTGAAACCGCCGCCACCGGAACCGCCTCCGCCCCGTCCGCCGTTCCTGCCGGTACCGCCACCATTGCCTCCCGCCGGAGATGGGCTCGCGCTAGATGACGGGCTCGCGCTAGACGGCGTTCCGCCGCTGGCGCCATTGCTTCCCGCCGGCGTTGGACTCGCGCTAGACGATGATGTTCCGCCACCAGGGGTTCCACCACCAGGGGTTCCACCGCCAGGGGTCCCGTCGTCGGCCGTGGGGGCAGTAGAGGCGGCTTCATCGGCGGTTGGGATCAACTGTCGAAAGGGATCTTTGCTCTGGTAGGCTGCGTAGGATTCGGCGTTCCGGTTCTCCAGTTCCGGGGCTGGGGTTGACGGGGTTCCGCTCTGTTGGGCGAGCTCTGGTGACTGGCTGACGAAGGCGCGGTTGGAAACCGGCTCTTCGTCCTGGCCGCCGAGGAAAAATCCCGCGACGATCCAGAAGACGATCAGCAGGGCCAGTATGCCCAGAACCCACGGTATGACCCTATTGTCCCGGATTAGCGAATCTCGCAGGCCGGGGCCTATCGCCGCCAGCCTCTGGAACACCATCGAATTCCGCATCCTACTCAGCATCGGTTATTCCCCCCGGCGTCGTTTCTTCGGGCGTCGTGACCTCCGCGGGCGCCGGGGCGACGGGGGCGGGGCCGGCCGGCACGCCCGATGGCTGGATGTAGACCTCGGCCTGGATCTCTACCTGAAGCTGTCGTTCGATCCCCGCGTCCACGCTGCTCGCCTCCCCCTGCTCCTGTTCCACCTCTTCGTAGGTCACCTGGTTGACCGTCACCAGCCGGGCCAGGTCGAGCAGCCGCAACATGAAGTCCTGGAGCTCCTCGTACGTGCCCTCGAAGGACATTGTAATCGGTATGCGCTGAAAGTCACCACCTTCGGGCGGCGGTTCCGGGGCTCCAGGCAAAATGGAGACCTGTATAACGCCCGCCGCTCGGGCAATCTCCTCGATCTGCACGACGAGCGTCGGGATCTCCGGCTGCGTCGGGATGCGCTTACTATATTCCAGGAGCTGGCGTTCGATCTCGGGGGCGTTGCGCCGGATCTCCTCCAGATCAGCGACTTCTTGCTGTAGTTGCTGGAGTTGACCCTGTTTGTCAGACCTCTCCTGCACCCGAGCGGCGTACTCATCGCGCAGAGGACTCAACAGCAGGAAATAGTACCCGACCACGAGCACGACGATTACAAGGACGCCGATGATCAGGATATTGCGGTCCTGGCGGGTCATCTTCTCCCTCCCCTTGCTCCACGAGGCACCGCCGACCCGGAC
>JACCTS010000228.1 GCA_013812245.1 Rubrobacter sp. | reverse complement strand
TACTGGGGCGCCGTCAAGGACGTGCGCAACCTGCATTTCGAGCTTTGTTACTACCAGGGCATAGAGTTTGCCGTCGAGCGCGGGATGTCGCTCTTCGAGGCCGGGGCGCAGGGCGAGCACAAGCTGGCGCGTGGGTTCCTGCCGGCTGTCATGTACAGCGCGCATGACATCCGGCACCCGGCTTTCAGGCGCGCCATCGAACACTACATCGCCGAGGAGCGAGAGATGATCTCCTACGAACTCGCCGAGTACATGCACCACGATCCCTACAAGGGCTGATACTGATCTCTCGCGTGGCAGACCAGGTTTCCGTGTAGTCCCCAGGTAGGGCAGTGAATGACGGGCTTATCTTCCACGCCGGTAACGGGTCTTGGTGGAGCTGGGCTCCACCAAGAGCTTCGTCACTTCGCGCGGAGTGAGACGAGCCACGAACCTTTCGTAATGTAAAGAGACACACAAAGAGCCATGAAACGCCACACCGGGGCGGCGTATACTTGTAACGCTTTGATACCGGCTTTGTACCCCCGGGTCCTGGGATCTTCGTGGCTTGAGTTGGCGGCCGCCGTGCGCCGCGCGCACCTGAATCCGGGGGAGGTGTCTCTCCGAGGGACCGGCTCTTTCCAGGTAAGGCACGGCACCGGGCGCCCCGGCCGACTGCTGGCGTGGCTGCTGCGTATGCCGCCCGCGACCGAAACCGCGAAGACCCGGCTGGTCGTCACGCCACTTGGGCGCGGCGAGCGGTGGGAACGCAGCTTCGATGACCGGTTTCTGGTCACTACCCAACGCGAGGCCCGCGAGGGCGGACTCATCGAGCGGTTCGGGATGCTGGAGTTGCGCTTCCGGCTGGAGGTCCAGGACGGGGCGCTTCTCTTCCGGCAGGTGGGCGCGGAGTTGCACTCTGGTCCGTTGCACTTCCCGATACCTCAGCGGCTTGCGCCGCGCGTCGAGGCGTGGGAGGAGGGGGCGGGACCGGATACCACGCACGTTGGGGTGGCGGTCACCGTGCCGGTGATCGGGCGCCTCATATCTTACGAAGGGCACATACGGAGAGAGGTCCCGCGGTGACGGTCGCGCTCTGGCTGCTGGCGATACAGGGGGTTATCGGGGCGTTCGATACCATCTACTACCACGAATGGCGCGCGCGGTTGCCCGCCAGGGGGCGGCAATCGGCCTCGGAGTTGAAGCTGCACGCGGGACGCGACTTCCTGTACGCGGTGATCTTCGGCTCGCTGCCGTGGCTCGCCTGGCAGGGGGCGTGGGTGATCGCACTGTCCCTCGTGCTGGTCGCCGAGATAGTGATCACGCTCTGGGATTTCGTGGCCGAGATCTCCGTCCGCAAGGACATGGGCGACGTATACGCGGGCGAGAGGGTCACCCACGCCGTCATGGGCATCCTGTACGGCGGGATGCTGGCGTTCCTGATCCCGGTCCTCCTCTCGTGGTGGCCGCTCCCGACAACACTCGCGCCAGCTTCGCCTGACGTGCCCGAACTACTCCGCTGGTCCCTCACCCTGATGGCCGCCGGGGTGTTCCTCTCCGGCGTGCGAGATCTGTACGCCGCCTTCGGATTGCCCCACGGCAACTGGCCGTGGCCGCCGGGGGCCCCGGCGCGGGGGCGTGCGCGGTGACCTTGTCCGCGGAGATTCCACGCCGGAGACTGCACCGGACGGTGTTCATCTTGGCCGGTGTCTATAACATCGGCTGGGGTCTGTACGCTGCCCTGGACCCGCAATGGCTCTTCCGATTCGCCGGGATGCCGCCGCTGAACCATCCCCAGATCTTCGCCTGCCTCGGCATGGTCGTGGGACTGTACGGGCTCGTCTACCTGGAGGTGGCGAGGGCGCCGGAGAGAGGGTGGCCGCTGGCGGCGGTGGGGCTTCTGGGGAAGCTGCTCGGACCCGCCGGGTTGCTCTACCTCATCCTGGGCGGAACGTGGCCCCTCGCCACCGTGATCCTCATCCTGACCAACGACGTGATCTGGTGGGCGCCCTTCGCCCTCTACCTGCGCGACTCCTGGCCCGCGTTCCGGCGCGAGCTCAAGGGAGGAAGACGCGGTGCTGTTTCGCCGAAGCGAGAATAGACCGAAGTACAAAGGGACCACAAGACTCCTGCCCGGTGAAGTGTTCGAAGCGCGAAAATTGATGAAGCATCGGCTGTGTCTCCAGTTTCTGTGCTTGTGACGATCATATTCATTCCGTAGACTTCCGCTGCACTGTCTGTTTTGTGTACAGAAGCTCGGTTCATCTAACGAGGAGGTCAGGACGTGAACAAAGAGCTTCTTCTCAACTTGCTTCTCCAAGACGCGGAGGAGAATGGAGACGCATATCTGACCGACGCTAGATCTCAGGCAAAGTCAGAGGAACTACTGCTTGGAGATCTGCAGGTTCTGGGTAAAGATCTACACATTGGCATAACACATTGGCATAACATCATGTAGGAACGTGTTTCCATATGGGAACGCATTCTCTCCGTTTTCTTTGCGTCTTACCGTTCTGCTGAGGGACGAAAGACCCTCCGTGGATCATGCTGCGTTGACGGGGTGGAGCGGAAGGCTTCCCCAGCACGTTCGCAAGGGAGCTATATCCGGGTCAAAGTCCGTCGAGGATATGGATCGAGAACCCGGAACAGAGTTTCAGAGTCTGGCTCTTCGGGCGAGACGCATGAGAGCCAACAGTCACCTTGAGATGCTCCACCTCTGGTTGGGCCAGACACATTACGAAAACTGTAGGGCAACCTGAGGATAAGTCAAGGATCATCTTGCCCGACCCCGCGCGTGATGCTGGCCGAACTAACCGAAAATACGCCGTGTCCCGAACGGTTTTCAGCATCCCGTCTGGACGCTCGGCTAGAATCGCAGAAGGATGAATACGGAAAATGTCGTGCCGTTGTTTGAAACACGTTGCTTTATTCGGTACATTGCGGCCGAATTGCGCCGGGGTGATTTCATAGCGATGGTGAAAGTGGATCGGCTTTCTGGCTGGTGGAGCCATCCGGTTCTGGACACTCTGACGGTTCGGCTGGAAGTTACCGAGGAGGGACATGGCCAGGATTCTTGACGGCAAGGCCACCGCCGCGGAGGTGCGGGCGGAGGTCGCGGAGGACGTGCGGAAGCTGAGGGAAGATGGCCGGGCGGCGAGGCTGGATGTGATCCTGGTCGGTGAAGATCCGGCCTCTGTCACCTACGTGCGCAACAAGGAGAAAGACTGCGCGGAGGTCGGCATCGAGTCTCAGGTTCACCGCTTTCCCGAGGACGCCACGCAGGGAGAGCTGGAAGAGACCGTCGGGCGACTAAACGAGGACGAGGCGGTCTCCGGGTTCTTCATGCAGCTTCCGATCCCGGATCACCTCGATTCCCAGTCCCTGATCTCACGCATCCGCCCGGACAAGGACGTGGACGGGCTCAACCCCGAGAGCGCGGGGCGTCTGTCGATGGGCCTGCCCGCCCTCATGCCGTGCACGCCGCACGGCGTCATCCAGATCCTGCGCCGCGCCGACGTACCGATGGAGGGCCGGGAGGCCGTGGTACTCGGCCGGTCGAACCTGGTCGGGAAGCCGATGGCCCAGCTACTCCTGCGTGAGAACGCCACGGTGACCGTCTGCCATTCGCGGACAAAAGACCTGGCCGATGTCGCCAGCCGGGCGGATGTCCTCATCGTCGCCCTGGGCAGGAGGGAGATGGTCGGCGCGGACTACGTGAAGGATGGGGCCGTGGTGATTGACGTGGGCATTCATCGCAGGGATGAAGGAGGGCTTGTGGGGGACGTGCGCTTTGCGGAGGTCGAAGAGAAGGCGTCCGCCATAACGCCTGTTCCGGGTGGTGTCGGACCGATGACCCGGGCGATGCTGCTCCACAACACTTTGCAGGCGGCGCGCGGAAGGGGCGAGTAGTGGACCAGGAATCCGGCTCCCGCCTCAGAGACGACGCGGACGAGGAGTATCCGCCGGGGCGGAGGGTGGATCTTCCCCGCATCGAGGGCGCCGTCAGGGAGATTCTGGCCGCCATAGGCGAGGACCCAGGTCGGGAAGGCTTGATGGACACCCCGAGGCGGGTGGCGAAAGCCTACGAGTTCCTGTTCGCCGGGCTGGGCACCGACCCCGCCCGGCAGTTGAGCGTGGGTTTTCAGGAGGATCATCACGAGATGGTCCTGATCCGAGACATACCCTTCAACTCCATGTGTGAGCATCATCTCCTACCAATGATCGGCAAGGCCCACGTCGGGTACATCCCGGACGGTAAGGTCGTTGGGCTCTCCAAGCTGGCCCGGGTAGTGGAGGGGTATTCCCGTCGTCCCCAGCTCCAGGAGCGGCTGACGGCCCAGATCGCCGACGCGCTGCACGGCAGCCTGAAATCCCAGGGCGCCATCGTCGTCGTAGAAGCCAACCACCTGTGCATGACGGTCAGGGGGGTACAGAAACCGGGGAGTGTCGCCATCACCAGCGCCGTGCGCGGCATCTACGCCAGGGATCAGCGCACCCGCCAGGAGGCCATGAGCCTCATAACCGGGCAACGCTAGAGAGTCTCAAGGTTCGAGAAATGGCGCGCGACTCCGAAGACCATTCCGCTTCCACGGAGGAGATCAAAGCCTCTCTCAGAGAGAAGGTCCTCAAACGGCGGGACGCCATGCCCCCCGAAACCCAGAACACCTTCAGCCGCGCCATCCTTCGAGACATCATCGGCCTGGAACCCTACAAAAACTCCGGCGTGGTGCTGGCGTATGCCGGGTTCGGCAGCGAGCTACGGACGGACGAGTTCCTGCACCGGACCCTGGACCTCGGCAAACGCCTGCTCCTCCCCAGGGTCAACCGGGAGACGAAGTCGCTGGATCTGTACGAGGTGAAGGATCTGGCGCGTGACCTAAAGGCCGGAACCTGGGGGATAAGCGAGCCCGATCCGGGCCGGTGCGACCCTGCGGACATTCAGACCGTGGATTTCGTCCTCGTCCCCGGCGTCGCCTTCGATAGCCGGTGCGGACGCCTGGGCTACGGGGCGGGTTTCTACGACGGTCTGCTCGCCAACCGGCGGGTCTCGCAAACCTGGCTCGTCGCGGGAGCTTTCGAGGTTCAGGTGGTCGAAAGCGTTCCGATGCGGAAGCACGACGTGCCGGTGGATCTGGTGATGACCCAGGAGAGACACTACCCTTCGTAGTCCCGGAAGGCGTGCCCTCGAACGACACTTCCGGCACGGATTCCGTCGCCGGTTTCGGTATCACGAAATTCGGAAAACCCGTCTCACGGAACCACTCGCCGTCAACCATCTGCCTGTCTCCGAACATAATTTTGCTCTCGGTGCAAAATCGGCTTCCCGAAGCTCTTGACCGCGTAGCGGACTTATGTTACATGTTCCGTTATTGAGAAAGCAGTGCGCAATGCGCAACACGCGGCAGGAAAGTCCGCGCGGGAACCCGGTTCGGGTGGAGGTCTCGAAAACCTTGGGAAGCGGGCGAAAAATCTCTTCTGACGGCCTCGTCCTTCGGGGTCTCTCGAGTGTGAAGTTTGTGATCCGTGGGTGTCGAACGGGGGTTTCGGATGGAGACTAGCGCCGGGGTTGTGATCATCGGTGCCGGCATCGTGGGTTGCAGCGTCGCCGAGCACCTGATGCGGATGGGATGGCGGGACGTGGTGGTCCTGGATCAGGGGCCGCTCTTCGAGGCTGGTGGCTCCACCTCGCACGCACCCGGCCTGATGTTCCAGACCAACCCGTCGAAGACCATGACGGACCTGGCCAAGTACAGCGTCGGGCGTTATATGGAACTCGAAGTGGACGGCCAGCCATGCGGCTACCAGGTCGGCGGCCTCGAGGTCGCTGAGACGCCGGAGCGTCTGACGGACCTCAAGCGCAGGCACGGCCTGGCGGCCTCTTGGGGGCTCGAGTCGCACCTCATCTCTCCCGATGAGTGCGCTGAGAAGATCCCGCTGCTCGATCCTGGGAAGATCCTGGGCGGTTTCTTCGTTCCTTCCGACGGCATCGCCAAAGGCGTCCGGGCGTGCGAGGCGATGGGGCGGCTGGCGGCCGAACGCGGCGCGAAGTTCTACGACGAGACCGAGGTAACGGGCATCGAGGTGAAGGGCGGCCGGGTCAGGGCCGTGGAGACGGACAAAGGCCGCATCGAGGCGGATCTCGTCATCAGTTGCGCCGGGATGTGGGGACCGTATATCGGGCGTATGGTCGGCATGACGGTGCCGCTCATGCCGATGCAGCACCAGTACGCGTGGACCACGCCGCTCGCTGAGCTTGCCGGTGAGACGCGGGAGGTCGTGCATCCCATGCTGCGCCACCAGGACTTCTCGATGTACATGCGCCAGAGGGAGGACTACTACGGCATCGGGGCATACAGGCATCGTCCCATGCCCGTCTCCGCTGACGACATCCGGCGCGACTACAGGGGCGAGGGGGAGTTCCCTTCGGTTCTGGAGTTCACGCCGGAGGACTTCGAGCCAACCTGGCAGGAGGCACGCAAGATGCTCCCGGCGCTGCGGGACGTCGAGATAGACCGTCCGATGAACGGGCTATTCTCGTTCACGCCTGATGGCGGACCGCTGCTCGGCGAGTCGAGGGAGGCGAAGGGGTTCTGGATCGCTGAGGCGGTCTGGATCACACACGCCATCGGCGTCGGAAAGGTGATGGCAGAGTGGATCACGGAGGGCGTCCCGAGCATAGACCTCGCCGGCGCCGACGTTCACCGCTTCGACCCGTACGCGAAAAGTTCGGCCTACATACTGGCCCGCAGCTCTCAGTCGTTCCGCGAGGTCTACGACATCATCCATCCCCAGCAGCCGATGGAGGAGCCGCGCCCCCTGCGAACCAGCCCTTTCTACGCGCGCCAGAAAGACCTGGGAGCGTACTTCCTCGAAGCATCCGGGTGGGAGAGGCCGCAGTGGTTCGAGGCGAACCAGAGGCTGCTCGACGGGAAGGACGACGTCCTCGGGCGCGGTGAGTGGGCCGGACGGTACTGGTCGAAGATCGCCGCCTCAGAGGCCCGCGCCACCCGCGATCGCGTCGCTCTCTACGACATGACCTCCCTCAAACGCGCCGAGGTCACAGGGCCTGGCGCATTGGCATTCTTACAAAGGCTCACCACGGGCCAGCTCGACAGGCCGCCAGGCAAGGTGACGTACACGCTCATGCTGGACGAGGCTGCGGGCGTGAAGAGCGACATAACCGTCGCCCGCCTGGAGGATGAACGCTTCCAGCTCGGCCTGAACGGACCTAGGGACATCGAGTGGATGGAGCGCCACCTGCCCTCCGACGGCTCCGTGCAGGTGCGGGACATCACGCCGGGAACCTGCTGCGTCGGGGTGTGGGGGCCGTCCGCCCGCGACGTGGTGCAGAGCCTCTCCGAGGAGGACTTCTCGAACGAGGCGTTCGGGTTCTTCAACGCGAGGTACGCATACCTGCGGGAGGTGCCAGTGACCGCGCTCAGGCTCTCCTATGTAGGGGAGCTTGGGTGGGAGATCTACACGACATCGGACATGGGCCTGAGGCTGTGGGACCTCCTGTGGGAAACTGGGCAGCCGTACGGCATGGTAGCGGGGGGCCGGGCCGCCTTCAATGCGCTGCGCATCGAGAAGGGCTACCGGGCCTGGGGAACGGACATGACCGCGGAGCACGACCCATACGAGGCTGGACTCGGCTTCGCTGTGAAGGCGGACAAGGGCGACTTCGTCGGGCACGAGGCGCTCCTTAAACGTAAGGAAGCGGGGCCGCGCCGGAGGCTGGTTTGCACGGTGCTCGACGATCCGAACGTGGTCGTGATGGGATACGAGCCGGTGTGGGCAGACGGCCGGCCGGTCGGCTACGTGACGAGCGCGGACTTCGGATATACGCTCGGGCAGAGCATCGCGTATGCGTGGGTGCCGCCGCAGCACGCTGAGGTTGGAACCCGGCTGGAGATCCAATACTTCGGCGAGCGGTATCCGTCTACGGTCGCCGAAGAGCCGCTCTTCGACCCGGCGATGAAGCGGATGCGGGCGTGATGAAGGCACCCGAGCCGGAGGTTCGGGGCCGGAAGCCGTCCGCGAGCGTGCTGGACGCCATAGGGGGCACGCCGCTCGTCCGGGTAGATGGCGTGTGGGCCAAGCTCGAGTACCTGAACCCTTCCGGTTCGATCAAGGCGCGCATAGCCAAGTACATGGTCGAGAAGGCCGAAGAGGAAGGGCTCCTGAAGCCCGGAGACACCATCGTCGAGGCGTCGAGTGGCAACACGGGCAACGCCCTCTCGATGGTCGCCGCGGTGAAGGGATACCGGATGCTCGTCGTCATGCCGAGCGGCATGAGCCCGGAACGTGTAGCCATCTCGCGTGGTTTCGGAGCGGAAGTACTCGAGGTCGGGAACTTCCACGTAAACGAGGCGCTCGCGAAGGCGCGGGATCTCGGGGAGCGGCCCGGCTACTATTGCCCGCGGCAGTTCGACTCTGAGTGGAACGTCGAGGAGAACCGGACCTGGCTCGGGCCGGAGATCCTGGCGCAGTTGCCCGTAGGGACCGTGCCCGACGCGCTGGTCATGGGGATCGGGACCGGGGGCACGCTCGTCGGTGTAGGACAGGCGTTCCGCGAGGCCAACCCGGACGTGAAGCTTTTCGGGGTCGAACCAGACGAGTCCTGCACCATCCTGTGCGGCGAGACCGGCAAGCACGCCATCGAAGGTATTTCCGACGGCTTCGTCCCGACCATCTATGAGCGGCACGGCGGGATGGTGGACAGCATGTATTCCGTCTCCAGCGAGGACTCGCTCAGGCACATGTGGCGTATCGCGCGCGAGTACGGGATGTTCGTCGGTCCAAGCAGCGGGGCGAACCTTGCGGTGGCGCGCCGGATACAAGAGGAGTATCCCGAATTGAAGGCGGTGGTTACGCTCTTCTGCGACGAGGGCGAGAAGTACATAAACGACCATTTCCGCGACGCCGATACCGCGTCAGAACTAGAAGAGATCGTAGAGGAAGGGTGATGCGAAGGACCGTATAGGAGCCTCTTCCTAGAGCGAACCAGCCCCTCAGACGGGCATGCGAAACCAGCAAGAAAGGAGCAACGTTCGATGGCCGACAATATCAACCCGGATCCAGGCATCCTCCAGTACACGAGGCTCTTCAAGTCCCCGTACTTCTACGGCTCGCGCCGGCACGAAGTCCAGAAGTACAGCGTCTACAACCACCACTACCATCCGCGCTACTACCGTGACCCGGTCGAGGAATACTGGCAGCTACTCGAAGGCGTCACAATGTGGGACGTCGGCGGGGCCGAGCGGCAGGTCGAGATCACAGGCCCCGACGCCTTCGAGTTCACCAACATGCTCACCCCACGCGACCTGAACAAGTGCCACGTGGAGCAGTGCAAGTACGCTTTCATCACCAATGCCGATGGCGGCATCATCAACGACCCTGTGCTGCTGCGCCTGGAGGAGAACCACTTCTGGCTCTCGTTGGCCGATAGCGACGTGCTGCTCTGGGCGCAGGGCCTCGCGTACAACGCCGGAATGGACGTGCAGATCCGGGAGCCCGACGTAGGCCCGATGCAGGTGCAGGGACCGAAGTCCAAGGAGGTCATGACCGACCTCTTCGGCGAGGACATTCTGGACGTGCCCTATTACTACATGGTCCATCGTCAGCTCGACGGGATGGAGCTCGTCATCTCGCGTACCGGCTACTCCGGCGAGCTCGGCTACGAGCTGTACCTGAAAAACGCGAGCCGCGACGGGCTGAAGCTCTGGGACCGTGTTTTGCAGGCTGGTGAGCCGCACGGGATCTCCCCGATCGGGCCTTGTCACATACGCAGGATCGAGGGCGGCATCCTCGCCCTGGGCTGCGACATGTGGTACGACACCAACCCCTACGAGGTCGGCTACGGCTACAAGTGGATGGTCGAGCTGGAGCAGGAGCAGGACTTCGTCGGCCGCGAGGCGCTGAAGAAGGTGAGTGAGGAAGGCGTCAGCCGCAAGCTGGTAGGCGTCGAGATCGGGGGCGGTAACCTCGGTTCGTACAACGACGGCTCCATGATCGACTACTTCCCGGTCAACAAGAACGGCGAGACGATCGGCAAGGTCACGTCGGCCTGCTACTCGCCGCGACTGGAGAAGAACATCGGCTTCGCGATGGTGCCCGTGCAGTACAGCGAGATCGGGATAGATCTGGACGTCGAGCGTCCCGAGGGCACGGTCTCTGCCACCGTCGCCGACCGCATCTTCTTCAAGCCGGAGCACGCGGAGCAGACCCTGTCGGCCAGCAGTTCCTCCAAAGGAGCCTGAGAAGGCCGGGCCGGACGCCGAAGCGTCCGGCTCCCTCCCCGACCCCATGATGGCTGGCAGAGATATGAAGACGCAGCAAAGCGCCGGAGACAGACGGAAGGCAAACCGGATGCTGGCCGAGGCATTGCGGCATCCCGGCTACGAGGTGTTGCCCTTCAAAGGGGCCGAGGAGGAGGTGGTCGAGCACGTCCCCAGGCACATCGGGCTTACGGTCACGGCCTCGCCGGCGAAGGGGATCTGGCCGACCGTGGAGCTAGCCGAACGGCTATCGGGGCACGGCTTCGAGGTATCGCCCCACCTCTCGGCGCGGCTCATCAGGGACAGGACCGAACTGGCCGAAATTTTGGCCCGGCTGCGTGAGGCCGGGGTAAAGAGCGCCTTCGTTGTGGCGGGAGACGTGGAGGAGCCTGCGGGAGAGTTCGAGGGCGCTGGCGCGTTGCTCGATGTGATGTCGGAGATCGGACACCCTTTCGAGAAGGTCGGCATTACGGGATACCCGGAGAGCCATCCGATCATCAGTGACGAGGCAACGATCCAGGCGATGTACGATAAGACCCCGCACGCCGACTACATCATCAGCCAGATCTGCTTCGACCCCAAGGTCATCTCCGACTGGGCCAGGTGGGTGAAGCGCCGGGGCGTCGAGCTTCCGGTCCGGGTGGGGATGCCCGGCGTCGTGAACCGCCAGAAGCTGATGCGGATCTCCGCTACCATCGGCCTCGGCGAGTCGGCGCGTTTCCTCTTGAAGCAGCGCAACTGGCTCATCAAGATGTTCATGCCGGGTGGCTACAGCCCGAACCGCCTGGTCCTCGGCCTGAAGCAGAGCCTGGCCGACCCCGAGAGCAACATAGAAGGCTTCCACATCTACACCTTCAACGACGTGGAGAAGACCGAAGCGTGGCGGCGTGAGATGCTTAAGCGCGTCGAGAATACGTAACCGTTCCGTCCGAGAGCAGGAGGAGTCCGCAGAGCATGGCATTTCCGTCCGATCTTCAGATAGCCCGCAAGGCCCGGCTAGAGCCGCTCAAAGACATCGCCGCCGGTATAGGTATTGGCGAGCATCTCCTGGAACCTTACGGCGAGAGCGTCGCCAAGATAAAGCTCGAAGTCCTGGAGGAGCTCTCCGACAGGCCCAGGGCCAAATACGTGCTGGTCTCGGCCATCACCCCGACTCCCCTGGGTGAGGGCAAGACGACGACTACCGTCGGGCTCGGGCAGGCTTTCAGGCACATCGGCAGGATGGCGACGGTCGCCATCCGTCAGCCCTCGATGGGTCCGACGTTCGGGATCAAGGGCGGGGCCGCCGGGGGCGGGTACAGCCAGGTGGTGCCTATGGAGACGTTCAACCTGCACCTGACTGGCGACAACCACGCCGTGACAGCGGCCCACAACATGCTCGCCGCCATGATCGACAACCACATCCACCACAACGACGACTTCTTCCACGTCGACCGGCACAGCGTAGGCTTCCGGCGCGTCCTCGACGTGAACGACCGGGCCCTGCGGAACGTCATCACCGGCCTCGGAGAGCGGGTGGACGGCGTCCCCCGCCAGACCGGCTTCGACATCACCCCGGCTTCGGAGGTCATGGCGATCCTGGCGCTCTCCCGCTCCCTGCGTGACATGCGCGAGCGGCTCGGGCGCATCGTGATCGGCAACGACACCGACGGAAACCCGATCACGGCGGAAGACCTGAAGGCCGCAGGAGCGATGGCGGTCATCATGAAAGAGGCCATCAAGCCGAACCTGATGCAGACCCTGGAAAACACGCCGGCCCTGGTCCATGCCGGGCCTTTCGGCAACATCGCCACAGGTAACTCCTCGGTGGTGGCCGACCTGATCGGCATCCGTGGCGGGGACTTTCTCATCACCGAAGCCGGCTTCGGCGCGGACATGGGGGCCGAGCGGTTCTTCAACATCAAGTGCCGCATCTCGGGCCTCGAACCCGACGCCGCCGTGCTCGTCGCCGCCGTGCTCGTCGCGACCGTCCGCGCCCTGAAAGCACACTCGGGACGCTTCGAGGTGAAGGCCGGGCAGCCTCTCCCCGAGAAGATGCTCGCGGAGAACCCGGCCGACGTTCTCGTGGGCGCGGCCAACCTGAGAAAGCAGATCGAGAACATCAGGCTGCACGGCGTATCGCCGGTCGTGGCGATCAACGCCTTCCCCACGGACTTCGAGTCGGAGCACGACGCCATACGCGAGGTGGCCGAGGAGATGGGGGCCCGCGTCGCCGTCTGCGACCACTTCTCGGATGGTGGCAAGGGGGCTGTCGAGCTGGCCGAGGCGGTCGCCGAGGCCGCGGAGGAGCCTTCCTCGTTCAACTTTCTTTACCCGGAGAAGGCCCCGCTGTGGGAGAAAATCGGAGCCATAGCCACGAACGTCTATGGGGCCGACGGCGTCGAATACGACCTGACGGCTGCGCGACAGCTCGGTTCATACCAGGAGAATGGCTTCGGCAACCTGCCCATCTGCATGGCCAAGACGCACCTCTCTGTCTCATCCGACCCGTCTCTCAAGGGCGCTCCGAAGGGATGGACGTTGCCGGTTCGGGAGGCCCGCATCTCGGCCGGCGCGGGATTCGTCTACCCCATCTGCGGCGACATGCGCACCATGCCCGGCCTCAGCATCCACCCCGCCGCCCAGAATATAGACATCGACGAGGACGGCCAGGTAGTCGGACTGTTTTGAGCGAGGGACAGGTGAACGCGGCCAGGGCGTGCGGTATAGTTTGGAAGTAATGTTCTTAGGAGAGGGGTAGACATGCCGGAGAGAAGGACGCCGCTGTACGATTTCCACTTCCGTTCGGCGAGGAACGTCATCAAGGGTGGCGGGGACTTCATGTTCCCAAGCGCATATACCTCCTCCATGGAGGAGCACCTGAACGTGCGGCGCAACGTGGGGATGCAGGACCTCTCTACGATGGGCGAGGTGGACATCAAAGGACCGGGCGCGGAGAGGCTCGTCCGCCGATTACTGGTCAACGAGGTACAGGACATGGAGCCGGGCCAGCTTCGCTACTCGACCATGTGCAACGAGGATGGCGGCGTCGTTGACGACGTGACCGTCTACAAGTTCGGCGACGAGCACTTCATGGTCGTCACCAGTTCAGGGCCGCGCCTGAAGACGTACCGTTGGATCTCCGAGCACGCCGCGGGCAACAGCGCCTACGTCACCGACGTGACCGCCGCCGTCGCCCTGCCCGTTGTACAGGGACCACGTTCGCGCAGGTTCCTCAAGACCATCGTCGAGGACGTCGATCTGGACAGCCTGCGTTTCTTCCGCTTCGCCCCGTGTCGCATCGGGGAGATCGAACTTCTCATCTCCCGCTCCGGATACACCGGTGAGCTCGGCTACGAGTTGTACACACCGGCGGATCAAGCCGGTGTGCTCTGGGAAAACCTCCTCGACAAAGGGCGCGAGTTCGACCTCCGCCCGTACGGGGTCGAGGCCATGCAGAGCTTGCGGATAGAGAAGAGCCTGCCGCTCTACGGCCCAGATATAAGCGAGGACGACACCCCGTTCCACGTTGGCCTATCTCGTTGGATCCGGATGGAGAAACGCGACTTCATCGGGCGCGACGCGCTCCTGCGGTTGCAGGAGAGGGGCCTCGACCGCCGGTGGGTCGGCCTCACGCTGGAAAGCGAAGTTCCGGCCGCCGCAGGCGCGAAGGTATATAGCATCGGCGACGTGGCGACCTTCCGCGAGCCCATAGAGACAGGGGCCGAGGCCGGGGATTACGAGGACTCAGTCATGCCGGGAGACAGGCAGGTCGGGCGCGTCACGTCGAGCGCGATGGGCCATAGCTTCGGCCGGATGCTCGCGATGGCCTACCTGGACACGGCCCACTCCTGGCCGGGCAACAACGTCGTAGTGGAGATCAACGGCCGACCCATCCCCGCTAGAGTCTCCCCAACACCCTTCTTCGACCCGGAGAACGCGCGCATCCGGTCCGAGCCCCAGGAGGACGAGCGGCGCTCCGGCCCCGGCCCCGCCGCCACGTCCAACTCCCGTCCGAACGTGCCGGCCAGGCAGTCGTCCAACGGCGGCTCCGGCTCGTGAGCGTCACCTACTCCGGCCGCTACGACGTGATCGTAGTGGGCGTTGGCGGGATGGGGAGCGCCGCCTCCTACTACCTCGCCCGGCGCGGCAAGCGGGTGCTCGGGCTGGAACGGTTCGGCCTCGCGCACTCCATGGGCTCCTCCCACGGACACACCCGCATAATCCGGCTTGCCTACTACGAGCACCCGTCCTACGTGTTGCTGCTCAAGCGTGCCTACGAGCTGTGGCGCGAGATCCAGGACACGGCCGACGAGCGGCTGCTGCACATCACCGGGTCCGTAGACTCAGGCCCCGAGGACTCCTGGGTATTCAAGGGCTCCTGGGAGTCGTGCAGGCTGCACGACTTGCCCCACGAGGTCCTGACCGGCTCCGAGCTGCACCGCCGTCATCCCGGCTACCGCCTGCCCGACGACCACCTGGCCCTCGTGCAGCCGGACGGCGGGTTCCTGGCGCCCGAGAAGTGCATCGTCTCCTACGTGGCCGCCGCGCAGGCGCACGGGGCCGAGATCCACGCGCGTGAGAGGGTCCTTGAATGGGAGCCGCTCGAGGGCGGGGTGCGGGTCCGCACCGACCGCGGCACCTACGAGGCGGACAAGCTCGTCATCACCGCCGGCGCCTGGGACGCTGAGCTCGTCGACGTGCTCGACGGTTTGGCCGTCCCCGAGAGGCAGGTGCTCGCCTGGCTCCAGCCCACCCGCCCCGAGCGCTTCCGGCAGGACAACTTCCCCGTCTTCAACCTGCTCGTGGACGAGGGACGCTTCTACGGGTTCCCGGTGCACGGCGTCCCTGGTTTCAAGTTCGGGAAGTACCACCACCTCGAAGAGGTCGTCGACCCCGAGACCCTCGACCGCGAGACGCACGACTACGACGAACAGTTGCTACGGGATTTCGCCGAGCGCTACTTCCCGGACGGCTGCGGGCCGACGATGGATCTGCAGACCTGCATGTTCACCAACACGCCAGACAACCACTTCGTTATCGACCTGCACCCGAACTACGAGCAGGTCTCGTTCGCCTCGCCCTGTTCCGGGCACGGCTACAAGTTCGCCAGCGTGATCGGCGAGGTCATGGCCGACCTGGCGGAGACCGGCCTAACGCGCCACGACATAAGCCTCTTCCGCCTCGACCGCCTGACACAACCGGGCCGGACACCGTCGATGCTTCCGGCCCCCCCGCCGGGGAGCACCGCCGGTCAGGCCACCGAGCGGAACGGCCATTCCCGCTCTTTTCCGCGGGTGCCGGACGTGCGACCGTTCTGGTAGCCGGCCCGGAGCAGAACGGGGCTGCGAACAAACTATCGGATTTCCTGACCCTATGGAGGAGTCGATGCGCGGGGCGGCACTATGAAGTTCAGCGATTTCGACACGTTGACGTTCGACGTCGTGGGCACCCTCATCGATTTCGAGACCGGGATACTGGACTGGTTCCAGCCCGCGTTGAAGCGGTATGGGGTGTCGAAAACCGATGAAGAGGTCCTCGCTACCTTCGCCGTGGTCGAGGACAAATACCAGAAGGAGAGCCCGGAGAAGCCTTTCACCGAGATGCTTCCTCTCATCTACCGCGATATGGCATCCGGATGGGGCATCGAGTTTCGCGAGGAGGATGCGGAGAGCTTCAGGGACTCTATACGGTCTTGGCCTCCTTTCCCCGATACGGTGGAGGCGCTTGAGGAGCTCGGAACCCGGTATCGGCTCGTGGCCGTGACGAACGCCGACGCGTGGGCGTTGGGGCACATGAGCGCGAACATGGGAGACCCCTTCCAGGAGAGGATCACCTGCGATGAGGTGGGAACGAACAAGCCGAGCCCGGAGGTCTTCGAGTACGTTCTGGGAAAACTTGCCCCAAGAGGTGTGCAGAAAAAAGACATCCTCCACACCGCCCAGAGCCAGTACCACGACATCGCGCCGGCCACTGAGATGGGCTTCGCCACGATGTGGATAGAGAGGCGTCATGGCAAGAACGGCTTCGGGGCCACCCCGAAACCCGGGCGGGTCGCGACGCCGACCTTCCACGCCACCAGCATGGCCGACTTCGCCAGTCAGGTGCGCGAGGAACAGCAATTTGGAGAAGACGACACCCATGAGCACTCTGGAGGTGCGGGATGACGGCAACGGTTCGCGTTGTCTCGGGCGCGCTCGAGGACGGGACGCGGCGCGGGTCGGTTTACGGCGGCGACCTGCTCGTCTTCAAGGACGTTCCGCCGCTTCGAGAATTCTGCGCGTTCGCCGATGCCCTGATCCGGGAAGCCTTCGAGACCGAGGACCCGGTGAGGGCGCAGTTCGGGTTGGGGCGAGACGAGTACCTCTCCAGAGTGGAGGCACTCCAGAGACGGTTCCGGAAGGACGACGCGGCCAAGGAGCTGTTTCTCGCGGCGCTCGGGCACGTCGGCGTAGATCTGCGGCGTACCTCGTGGGATTGGCTGTACCTGCGCGTCTCGCCGGACGGCGATGAGCACGCCGGCCGGCGGACCGCCAAGCTGGGCTTCCACCGCGATACCTGGTCGTCCAACGTCTACGCGCAGACGAATTGGTGGGCCCCGATCTACCCGATAACCGCCGGGCGCACCATCGCCTTCTACCCGGCTTACTGGGATGAGCCTCTGAAGAACACGAGCCGGGAATGGGACCTGGAGGAGATCAGGGCCGGCGGATCGAGCGCCCCCGTGGTGCCCGGGCCTACGGAGACCGTGGACACCGCCTCCGAGCTGCGGCCTGTGATCGAGCCCGGTGATCTTCTCTGCTTCTCCGGGGCGCACCTGCACGCCAGCGTGCCGAACACGACGGGCGTTGCCCGGTTCAGCGTCGAGGTACGTACGGTGGACACCGGGGACGTGGCGGACGGCCGCGGCGCGCCCAACTTGGACGGCGAGGCCCCCCGCGTGGCCTCGGGCTGGTTCCGCAGCGTGGGCGACGGCACGCCGCTACCCGCCGTTGGCCCGGGTTTGGTCACGGAACCCGGTGTAGAATAACCCGCCATGGAGACCGTCAACCGCAGGAGCGGCTTCGTTCAATCGGTGGACCGGGCGATCACCGTTATGGAGTTCCTGTCGCGCCGGGGGTGGTCCGGCGTAACGGAGGTGTCTAAAGAGCTCGAGATCCACAAGTCCACCGCCTACCGACTGCTCACGACGCTGAGGGACCGGGGTTTGGTCGAGCAGGACGCCGCGACCGAGAAGTACCGGCTGGGCTTCGGCCTCGTTGCGCTCGCCAGCTCGGTGACGGCGGACCTGGACGTCGCGCGTTGCTCCCGGCCTGTCTGCGACCGGCTGGCCGAAAGGACGCTGGAGACGGTCACCGTCGCCGTTCTGGAGGGCGACGACGGCGTCATCATCTATCAGAGCAACTCGGGGTCTTCCGCCCTGAGCGTGAGTTGGGAGGGCCAGCACACGCCCCTGCACGCCACGGCGGCGGGTAAGATCTTCCTGCACTACATGCCCGAGGACCAGCGACGCCGCCTGCTCAGGAGGCCGCTGCAGGGCTACACCGAGAACACCCTCACAAAGCCCGCCGCCCTCCAAGAAGAGTTACGCGCCAGCAGGGACAGGGGCTACTGGCACACCGTCGAAGAGCTGGAGGGCGGGCTCAGCGCGGTCGCCGCGCCGATCCGTTGCGCGGACGGCGCCGTCGTGGCCGCCGTGAGCGTGTCGGGACCAGCTTTCCGGCTACCGGAAGAGTCGTTCGAGGAGGTCGGTAGGCTCACCGTCGAGGCCGCGGCGGAGATCTCGCGCTGCCTCGGATTCCGCGCCTGAAGCGGTTTTCAGACATAAGCCCGCTCCGGCCTTCGCTATCAGCGGAGCTGGAGGATCTCATAAAGGCTCAAGAGGAGCGCGTCGTACTCAACTCCGCCGGGCGGGTGAGTAGCGCTAGTCTGGCAGGCGGCGTTTGCGGCAGCGGGCGACGAGCGAGTAGACGGTATCCACCATGTTGCCGACGTAGAGCTCGCCGACCTGGGTGAGTAGCTGGTAGGCGTCGAACTTCTCGAACCCGTGGTCTTCGGCGAGCCATCCGACTAGCTCCGCGTAGGCTATTCGGGCTGCGTCCTCCATGGGGCGCGCGCTGCCCACGGTCATGATGTGCTCGTCTGACTCGATGCGCGGCCAGAGTATGTCCTTGCCTTTTATGACCCGGAAGGTGACGGTGACCTTGGCGGAGACCTCGAGGGCGACGCCGCAGAGCTCGCCCTGGCCCTGGGCTACGTGGCAGTCGCCGGTGTAGAACAGGGCGCCGTCGGCCCGGACCGGCAGGTAGACCGTGTTGCCGGGTCGGGTGTCTGGCACGTCCATGTTGCCGCCGTGGTCGCCGGGGGAGAGGGCGGAGCGCGCCTCTATGGCTGGCGCTGTGCCGATGGTCCCGACAAAGGGCCGGACCGGGATCTCCCAATCGCCCCTGCGGGCCACGTCGCCGACTATTTGATATTTCCAGACCCTCTCGGGCAGCGGCTGTTGCAGGGTGGCGGTGAGGTTCGTGGAGGTGAGGCCGCCGAAGAAAGGCACGAGGCAGCTCGCCGCCCAGTCGCGGGTGAACTCTATGTCCTCTATCTTGACGGCTAAAGTGTCGCCGGGCTCGGCGCCCTCGACGAAGATCGGGCCGGTCTGCGGGTTCAGGTAAGGCCCGAGCGATTGGCTTGGAACGTCGTTCTCGGAGGTGATGGAGCCCCCGAAGGCGTCCTCGGTGTGTATGGTCACCGTCTCCCCGTCGCCCACCCTCGCCACGGGCTCGGCGTACGGGCCCATCGTGAACAGGTGGTCGCCCTCCTGAATTATCTCCCGGTTCTCCGCCACAAAATCTCCCCTCTCGCAGGCCAATCCCGGGACTCTAGCAAGACGGCGCCCCCCACTCAACGGCGGGGCCGGGCCCACCGAGGGGCAAAGTGGGGGCATCGAGAAATTGTGCGTTTGTCCTATGGCTTTACGCGCTCCCGTCTGTCATTAATGTGAAACGTTTCGTGATCAGTTCGATGGAGGGGGAAGCGCTTGGAAGGTAGCACCGAAGGAGGGTTGAGGGGCGGGGCCCTCTCCACGCTGGAAGCGATGGTCGTCTCCATGGGTTTCATGGCGCCGTCGGTGGCGATGTTTTTCAACACGCCGTTCATAGCCGGGTTCGCGGGCGCTGCGATGCCGCTGGCCATGCTGTTGTCGTTCGCGGCGGTCTTTCTCGTGGCTTTAGGCTTCTCGCAGCTCGCCAGCAGGACAGCGTCCGCTGGGAGCGTCTACGCGTTCGTCTCGAACGCCATAAACCCCAAGACGGGCTTTATGGGGATGTGGTTCTTCATCATCGGGTACGGTATCTTCGAGGCGGCGACGTACTCCATCTTCGCCTCCTTCTCAAGCGAGCTCATGGAGCGCACCTTCGGCATCGCGGTGCCCTGGACCATCCCCTTCCTCGTCATCGCGGGGCTGGTCTACACGCTCTCGGTGCTCGGGGTGACGCAGTCCGTGCGGGGTGGGCTCGTCTTTCTCGTCTACGAGATCGTCATCGTCACCAT
>JACCTS010000200.1 GCA_013812245.1 Rubrobacter sp. | reverse complement strand
GCGTTCAGGACCACGGCCCCATCAGTCGGAAGGTCTCCAAACGCCGAGGCGATAACCTTTCCGGTGTAGGCGAGTTCGCCGTAGCGGTCGAGCTGATCCCTGAACAGGTTGAGGACGGCGAGGATCTTGAGTTCCGCCTCCTCGGCCACCTTCGG
The DNA here is from genome assembly GCA_013812245.1 of Rubrobacter sp. GTDB lineage: Bacteria > Actinomycetota > Rubrobacteria > Rubrobacterales > Rubrobacteraceae > JACDGB01. The sequence goes on along the minus strand of JACCTS010000200.1, from coordinate 2,501 downwards.
TACGCTCGCCTCGTCCACCTCGAAGAGCCCCATCTCTGACGCTGGTCTGCCGGAGAGGGTGGAGTCCGAGATCAGGGCTGCCGTCACGCCGGTGACCAGGTTCGCCCCCGTAGAGTTGTTGACGGCCCTTATGCCCGCTGTCTGCAATATTTTCGAGACCATCCGGGTCGTTGTCGTCTTGCCGTTGGTCCCCGTGATCGCTGCCGACCCCAGCGGCAGCCGCCGCGAGAGTTTCGCCAGCACGCCAGGGTCCACGCGCCGGGCCACCACGCCGGGCACCGTCGAGCCCCCGCCCCTCTTCAGCCTCCGGCTCGCCACCTGCGCAGACCGAGCGGACGCTATCGCCGCCGAGAGTCGCGCGCTGTCGAGTAGCCCGCCCATTGGACAGGATTATATCCGGTAACAAAAATACGCTTTCGCAGAAGTGACGCGCCAAAAACCTAGCCGTTCTTCCGGGCACACTGCAGGGCCGGTGCGATAAAAATAGCGCATGGAGATTTTCGAGAACCTGTCGGCGAGTTCCCGGCAAGACGGCGGTGAACTGGACGCCTACTCGCGGGCTGTCCGGGACGTGACGGAGAAGCTTGAGCCTGCGGTGCTCTCGGTGGGCGTGCCGGGAGGCCGGGGCGGCGGGAGCGGGGTCGTGCTCGGCCTAGATGGCGACTCCGCGACGGCAGTCACCAACAGCCACGTGGTGCGCGGCCTGCAAAGGGCTCAGGGCCGTGGCCGCAGGAGAGGCCGCGGAGATTCGAACGGCGTCGAGGTGACGCTCTCAGGGGGTGGTTCGTTCCCGGCCGAGGTTCTGGGCGACGACCCACCGAGCGACCTGGCCGTGGTGCGCTTCGAGCCGGAGGAGGAGCCACCTGTCGCCACGCTGGGGGACGCGGGCAACCTGCTCGTTGGGCAGCTCGTCGTCGCCATCGGGAACCCGCTCGGGTTCCAGCGGAGCGTGACGGCGGGCGTGGTGAGCGCTTTAGGGCGTTCCATCCGGGGCGAGAGCGGGCGGCTGATCGAAAACGTCATCCAGACGGACGCCGCCATCAACCCAGGCAACTCGGGTGGCCCGCTCGCGGACGCCTCGGGCCGGGTGGTGGGGATCAACACCGCCATCATCGGCGGCGCCCAGGGAATTGGGTTCGCCATCCCGGTCTCGGGAACCTTCCGGCGCGTAGTCTTCACCCTTGTCACCGAAGGCCGGGTGCGCCGCGCCTACCTCGGGGTCATGGTGCAGAGTCGTCCGGCGCGGGTCCGCAACGGCTTCGAGGGCGGCGCGGGCGTCGAGAACGTCGCCCCCAACAGCCCGGCCGAGAGGGCCGGCGTCAGGCCGCAGGATGTGATCGTCGGTTTCCGGGACGAACCCGTCCGCGCCAACGACGATCTCCTGAACCTGCTGGACGAGTCCACCATCGGCGAAGATGTCGAACTGCGCGTGCTACGAGGCAGCAAAGAGCAAACGCTCACCGTGCGTCCCCGCGAACAGCCCGCAGAGTGATAAGCATTTAGGCCGGTCGCAGCCAAGCGGCCCATCGCCACGCCATACAACTCTTCAACGGGAGTATCATCGCTGGATGTCGTTCTTCAGGACGAAACCGGGTATGAATCGAACGGACAGAGGATGACGGGCTGATGTGATGATAGCTGCCGACCAGAGGGAGGCCGACATGCCCGACGTGACGCTGGTGGTGCGGGATCTTTCGAGCGCCGAAGACGCGGAGAAGCTCGAACGCGCGCTGGAGCGCCTGGACCCCGTCAGGCTGGTGAACGTGGACTCCGAGAAGGGCCTCGTCGCAGTCTCGTACGAGGGCGGCGACGCGGAGTTGAACGACATTCGCCAGACGGTCGAAGGAACCGGACACGAAGCAGATGACTCACCCGGCGCGAGCAGCATCGGGGACTGAAGTCGGTGACTGATCCAGGATCCAGCGGCGTATCGGCGGTCCGCCAGGATTCGGAGGAGCTGCGCACCGAGCGTCTGTGGCTGGTGCCCCTGACGCCTGAGCTGGTGCGTTCAGCCCTCGAAGACCGTGAGGAACTGGGACGCGAACTCGGAGCGCGCGTGCCGCCGTCGTGGCCGGGGGCGGACTTCGCCCGCATGTTGCCGCGCCTTGCCCGTGGCTCCGCCGATGACTCTATCGCGGCGGCCACCCGGCTCATCATTCATGCGGCAGACAGGACGGTGATCGGGGAGACCGGATTCCACGGTCCTCCCAATCGGACCGGCACTGTCGAGATCGGCTACAGCATTGTTCCGGAATACCGGAGCAGGGGCTTCGCCTCCGAGGCGACCCGCGCCCTTGTCTCAGCCTCCTTCGCCAGCCCCGGCATACGGCGCATAATCGCTGAGTGCCTCGACGACAACGAGGCTTCGCTCCGGGTACTGGAGAAGCTGGGGATGCGTCGCGTCGGCTCCGCTGGCGACACCATTCGCTTCGAGCTTCGTAGAGCGTGAACGGCAGATTTTCGTGATAGTCCTCGCAGCCAGCAGCGCGTGAGGCTCAGGG
>JACCTS010000192.1 GCA_013812245.1 Rubrobacter sp. | reverse complement strand
AAGTACGCCGGCCAGAACCGGGCCAACCCGCTGGCGACGTTGCTCTCGGCCAAGGAGATGCTCATCCATCTTGGTTATGGTGACGAGGCCGACCGGATGCAGAACGGCATCGAGGCTGCCCTGAAGAGCCCCGAGACCCGCACTAAAGACCTCGGCGGGTCCGCCGGCACGAAAGAGTTCACGCAGGCCGTTGTCTCAAACCTGTAGATTCGGGTAAACAGTATGGGGCGTTGGAGCGGAGATCGGAGGGGATGGTAACTGTCTGTGTCGCGTGTGGTGAGCGCGAGGTTGGTTTGGACCCACCCGTCCCCCGTCCCCGGTAGATAGCCGTCCGGTCGAAACTTTGAGAATCGCGCTCTTCACCGAGACCTTTCTTCCGTCCACCGACGGGGTGGTAACGCGCCTGCGTCACACCCTCGAAGAGTTGAACCGGGTGGGCGACGAGGTGATGGTCTTCGCCCCGCGTTATGGTGAAGGACCCGGCTCGTACGCGGGGGCGCGTATCCACAGGGTGCACAGTGTCCCTTTCCCCCCATACCCGCAGATCAAGCTCGCCCCGCCGCATCCTGGCGTGGCGCGTGCCCTAAAGCGCTTCCGGCCTGACGTTGTCCACGTGGTCAACCCCATAATCCTGGGCGTCGGCGGGGTATATCTGGCCCGGCGCCAGAAGCTCCCGCTCGTGGTCTCCTACCATACGAACGTTGCTACTTACGCCAGCTTCTATAAACTCGATTTCCTGATCGGGTTTGCCAAAAGCGCGACGCGCTTCGTCCACAATCAGGCCCACCTGACCCTCTGTACGTCCGAGACGACGATGGCGTATCTCTTGAAGGAGGGCATAAAGCGCGTCCGCCTATGGCCTCAGGGGGTTGACTCGCGCCGCTTCCGGCCCGACCTCGCCTCGAAACGGTGGCGCAGGAAACTCTCGGACGGGAACCCTCGGAGCCAGGTACTCCTCTACGTTGGCCGTGTCGCATCGGAGAAGGGAATCGAACGCCTCAAAGAAGTCCTGGATGAGATCCCGGACACCCGTCTTGCGATCGTGGGGGATGGCCCTGCCCGCCGGGATCTGGAGAAGGTGTTCGCCGGGACGCCCACGGTCTTCACGGGCACGCTGCGCGGCCGGGCGCTTGCGAGGGCGTACGCCTCCGCGGACGTGTTCCTGTTTCCATCCACCACGGACACGTTGGGGATGGCCATGATCGAAGCCCTCGCCTCCGGGTTGCCTGTGGTGGCGGCCCGCGGCGGCGCGACCCACGAGGTGGTGGCTGACGCCGAGAGTGGCGTGATCTACGAACCAGACCAAAAGGGCGCGCTAGTTGACGCGGTGCGGCGGGTACTCGATGATGACGAGTGGCGCAAATCCCTCGGCCACGGCGCGCGGGCCGCAGCGGAAGAGCGCAGTTGGGATAGGTCCACAGGTGTGTTGCGTGGCTACTACGAGCAGGCGCAGAGGATGGCGTGAGAAAACCGTGAGGAAGCGCGACAAACTCAAGAGCGGCGGCAAGCGCTTCTCCAAGTTCTCCCTTGTGGGCCTCTCCAATGCGATGGTGGATATCGGCGTGCTGAACCTGTTTCTGTGGCTGCAGCCGACGCGCAACCCCGTGGAGCTTGCGCTCTACAACGCGGTCGCGCTGGTGCTCGCCAACGCCAACAGCTACGTGTGGAATGCGCTCTGGACCTTCCGCGGCCGCGCGCGGCTGAGCAAGCGCCAGACCTTATTGTTCGTCTTGCAGGCCCTCATCAACGTCGCGGTCGGGAGTTTGCTCTTCGGCTTTCTGGTGCGTCCGATCCTGATCTACACCGACATCCCGGCCTACCTCGCGGGTAACACCGCGAAGTTCGTCTCGATAGCCGTAGCCTCGACCATAAGCTTCTTCCTCATGCGCTACGTTGTCTTCTCTCGCAGGCGATGGTCGAAGAAAAAGGAAGCCTAGGCGACGCCCCGGATGGAGCCTGTAGCGGACGCTTGTAAGCCCATCGTGAGCGTGCTAAATTAGGCGCGGATTGCGGAAGTAGCTCAGTTGGTAGAGCATCACCTTGCCATGGTGAGGGTCGCGGGTTCGAATCCCGTCTTCCGCTCTGGTCGGGGGTTTCGCCACAGGCTCCGCCGGAGGCGAACGGAACCGCTGGCGGCATGGCCGAGTGGTTAGGCAAGGGTCTGCAAAACCCTGTACCCCGGTTCGATTCCGGGTGCCGCCTCTCGGGGCGAAAGAACGGGCGATTAGCTCAGGGGGAGAGCGCCTTCCTGACACGGAGGAGGTCAGTGGTTCGAATCCACTATCGCCCACTTCTAATTACCGCGCCTTTACCGGCATAATATCTCCAATTTTTCGAGTGAAAGGTCCATAGCATGGCTGCGGTGAAGCTTCCCGATGGTAAAGAGCTATCTATAAAACCTGGCGACCGGGCGCGTGACGTGGCGGAGAGGATAGGGCCCCGTCTCGCCCGCGACGCCGTCGTGGCGAAGGTGAACGGCCGGGTGGTGGGCCTCGATGCGCCCGTCGAGGACGGAGAAGTCTTCGAGGTCGTCACAAAGGATTCCCCCGAGGGACTGTACGTGTTGCGGCACTCCACGGCGCACGCGATGGCGCAGGCTATCCTGGAGCTGTACCCGGGCAGCAAGCTCACCATCGGTCCGCCCATAGAGAACGGCTTCTACTACGACATCGAGGTCGCCGGACGCATCTCGGATGATGACCTGCCGCGCATCGAGGAGCGGATGCAAGAGATCTCCGAGCGCGACCTGCCCATCCGCATGGAAGAGGTCTCCAAAGCCGAGGCCAGAGAGCTGTACCGGGACAACCCGTACAAGCTGGAGCTCGTGGAAGACCTGGAAGACGGCGATATAACGGTCTACCGTCAGGGCGACTTCTTCGATCTGTGCCGCGGACCGCACGTACCCTCCACAGGCAGGCTCGGGGCGTTCAAGCTCCAGAACATCGCCGGGGCCTACTGGCGCGGCGACGAAAAGAACACCATGCTCACCCGCATTTACGGCACCGCATGGCCGACGGAGAAAGAACTCAAGGCGTACCTGCGGCGGCTGGAGGAAGCCCGGCAGCGGGACCACCGCAGGATCGGCCGGGACCTCCACCTCTTTACCTTCTCGCCTGACGTGGGCGCTGGCATCCCTCTGTTCCTGCCGAAGGGCGAGATGCTGCGCCACCTCATGGAGAGTTACGTCCGCGAGGTGCAGACGCGCCACGGATACGAGCACGTGTGGACCGGGCACCTCGTCAACGAGGCTCTGTATGCAAAGAGCGGGCA
>JACCTS010000166.1 GCA_013812245.1 Rubrobacter sp. | reverse complement strand
GTATCTGGCTCCGGCGCAGGACGAAAGCGTCTTTGGAGCGTAGCCCGGCTTCCAAAGCCTCGCGCTCCTCTTCCGAAAACGAACGTACGAAGATTGGAGGTTTCATGAGGACCACTATAGCTCATCGCACACAACCTACTCTGATGATGCACTAGGGCGTTTACGGGCGCCGGAGCGATGGTAGATTCTACGGGCCGGTGACTTCGAGAAGGAGGACCGAGAGATGGCGAACGGTACTACGGTGGCGGCGGTCCTGGGGACCGGGATCATGGGCGCCGCGATGGCGCGCAACCTCGTCTCGGCGGGTATGGAGGTCCGGGTCTGGAACCGCACCCGCGAGAAAGCGGAGCCGCTGGCGAAGAGCGGCGCGACGGTGGCGGACAGTCCCACCGAAGCCGCCGAGGGCGCCGACTTCCTCCTGACCATGCTCCCGGACGCCGATATTACCGTCGAGGCGGTCGGTGATGGCGCGCTCGGCGCTCTGTCCGAAGACGGGGTGTGGCTTCAGACGGGCACGGTCGGCATCGAGGGCAACGACCGGCTCGCGGCGCTGGCCGGGGAAGCTGGCGTCGCCTACGTGGATGCGCCGGTGCTCGGGACCAGAGAGCCGGCGGAGCAGGGGCAGTTGATCGTGCTGGCCTCCGGCCCGGAGGAGGCGCGGGAGCAGTGCGAGCCCGTCTTCGACGCCATCGGCAGCAAGACACTGCGGCTCGGAGCGGCTGGAGCCGGAAGCCGTCTCAAGCTGGTGACGAACAACTGGATCGCCGGCCTCCTCGGCGTTCTGGGGGAGACCATGGCCTTCGCCGAAACCCTTGGCGTGGACCCCGAGCGGTTCCTGGAGGTGATAGAGGGTGGACCCTTGAATGCCCCCTACGCCCAGATGAAGGGGCGGATGATGATCGAAGAAGATTTCCCGCCGAGCTTCTCCCTGAAGCTGGCCCGCAAGGATGTGGACCTCATGCTCGAAGCCGCCCGGGCGGAGGGGCTCCGCCTCGCGCTCACCGAGGCGGTCGCCCAACGCTACGACGACGCTATAGCGGCTGGCCACGGGGAAGAGGACATGGCCGCCGTCTATGAAGCGGTCGGATCAAGCGGTGGTGAGGCGACGTGACGGGCGCCAGGTTCGCGTGCGCGGTGTGCGGGAACGTATTCTCGGAACACCGGGCGGAAGCCGACTCCCCCGAAGTGGAGGAGATACTCACGTGCCCCAGGTGCGGCTCCAACCGCGTGGAGCCGGACCCGTTCTACCCCGATGCGCCGGTCGAGAATCCGTTAGAGCCCCCGGACGGCGAGGAATCCGGCCAGTAGCGCGGCGCGCCGGGCACTACGTACGTTAGCCGCGCCTCCGGGGTGGGTACCCCGGTCGGGAGGCTCGAATATGTTTTGGGGAGAAGAAATTTTCAAGGACCGGGCGGACGCCGGGCGACGGCTCGCCGGATCGCTGGCCCGGTACAGGAACGAAGGCCCCACGATCCTCGCCCTTCCACGAGGTGGGGTGCCGGTTGGGTATGAGATCTCACGTTCCCTGGGAGCGCCGCTGGACGTGATCGTGGCCCGCAAGCTGGGCGCGCCGGATCAACCGGAGCTCGGCATCGGGGCCGTCGCGCCGGATGGCGTGCGCATTCTCAATACCGCCGCCGTTCGGGCCATAGGTATCTCCAAGGATTATCTGGACAAGATCACCCGAAAAGAGACGGCGGAGATGAAGCGTCGCCTGCGTCACTTCCGGGGCGGCCGCCCCGAGCTGGAGATTCGGGGCCGGACCGCCATCCTGGTGGACGACGGCCTCGCCACCGGTGTCACGGCCCGGGCCGCGATAGAGACCCTGCGGCGCCGGAACCCGAAGCGTGTCGTGCTCGCCGTCCCCATCTGCGCGGCCCCTACGGCGGCGTGGATACGGAACGAGGTGGACGACCTGGTATCCCTGAAGACGCCGCCAGAGCTAGGCGCCATCGGCCTCTGGTACAGGAACTTCGACCAGACCTCCGACGCCGAGGTCGTGAGGCTACTGGAGGACGCCCGGCGCACCATCGGGTAGGAACGTCGAAGCGTGCCGGCACGACCGGGCGCTGTAGTACCATGCCTCCCATGTCGGCCATCCTCCGGTCCGTGCTCTCCATCTCCGCGGCGACGGTCCTCTCGCGGGCGACGGGGTATGTGCGGTGGTCGGTTCAGGCCGCCATCCTCAGCATCGGTGTCGTGGCCGACGCCTACGGCCTCGCCATACTCCTGCCGGGTTTGATCTACGAGCTCTTCATGGGCGGTATCCTGTACTCGATCTTTATCCCGGTGCTCGTCGACCGGATGACGACCTACGGCGAGGAAGACGCCCGGCGTCTGACCAACGCCCTCTTCACCCTGGTGCTGCCGCTGATGGCAGTGCTGGCTCTCGTGGGCATCGCCTTCGCCGGGCCGCTCGTGTCGCTGGTCGGAGATTGGGGGTCTTCCAGCGAACTTTCCCCTGAAGAGATAAGGCGGGCCGAGGAGTACGCGGTGCTGTTCTTCAGGGTCTTCGCGCTCCAGATGCTCTTCTACGGCGTGAGCACTATCGCGACGGGCGTGCTCCAGGCCCACCGGCGCTTCTTTCTGCCGACCTTCGCCCCCGTGCTGAACAACCTCATCGTCATAGCCTCCTTCGTCGCCTACTACTTGTTGAAGGACGCCAGCCCGTCCCTCGCCATCTACGTGCTGGCGCTCGGGGTGACGGTCGGGG
>JACCTS010000151.1 GCA_013812245.1 Rubrobacter sp. | reverse complement strand
GGCCCAGGAGGAGCAGACTTTTTGCGGGTCGTGTTCAGCGACCGACACGATAAAAGTCCCACGGGCATATGTGGAACGCCTAACCGACGCGGTTTGCTACGCGGCGTGAATGGCTAAAGTCGAGCTTCGAGGGGCGAGGATAGTATTCGGCGGCCAGTTCGGGGGCGAGAGTCTCGGAAGTAGTGCCGAGAACCTCAGCGATCCTACGAAGGGTGTTTGGGCGGGGACTCCGGCGACCATTCTCCAGTTGGCTGATTGTGCTCTGAGTAACTCTGGCTGCCGCAGCAAGCTCCACCTGGGTTATGTTCTCGTCCAGCCTTAGCGTCTTGAGTCGCTGCATCACACCAATTATCTTCCTCAGCCACTCCAAAACCAGAAGAGAAAACCCCGAAAACCCGGATCTTTAGGAAGCTGCCGGACCTGGATTCGAACCAGGACTAAGTGATTCAGAGTCACTCGTGCTGCCGTTACACCATCCGGCAATGCTGCGAGGAGGTATTGTAACGTCTCGCGGCGGGTCCGTCGAGGTCGCTAGCCGACGGTTTCGGGGATGCCGCCGGTCTCCATGGAGCGCAGGATGTTTATTCTCTCCTGTACAGGCGGGTGGGTGGAGAAGAGCCCTTTGACACGCTTCTCGAAGCTCTTCACCGGGTTGACGATGTAGAGATGTGCGGTGGCGCGGTTGGCGGCTTCGAGGACTTCCTTATCGTCGGAGATCTTGGCGAGCGCGTCGGCGAGACCCTTGGGGTTGCGGGTGAGCCGGACGGCGGTGGCGTCGGCCAGGTACTCGCGCTGGCGGCTGATGGAGAGCTGCAACAGCCTTGCAAAGAGTGGGGCCAGGATGGCGAGCACGATGGCGACGACCATCATGATGAGCTGTATCTGGCCTCCGCCTCCCTCGCGGCGGCCTCCCCCACGTCCGCCGCCGAACCACAAGCCGCGCAGGAAGAAGTCCGAGATCAGTACCGTCGTGCCCACGAGGATGCCGACGAGCATAGCGTAGCGGATGTCGAAGTTGCCGACGTGGGCCATCTCGTGCGCCATGACGCCCTGCAATTCGTCGCGGTCGAGCTTCTGGAGGAGCCCGGTGGTCGCGGCGACGGAGGCGTGCTCCGGATCACGGCCCGTGGCGAAGGCGTTCGGCGCCGAGTCCTCGATGATGTACACCTTCGGCATCGGGAGCCCGGAGGCCAGCGCCATCTCTTCGACGACGTTGAAGAGCACCGGGGCTTCGTCGTGCGTGACCTGGTGGGCGCGGGATGCGGCGAGCATCATACGGTCGCCGCCGTAGTAGGTGATGAGGCCGGAGATGGTACCCACGACGAAGGCGAGGCCGAGGCCGAAGAGGGCGCCGGTGGGGTCCCCGATCCAGGCGTATCCGATCACGTACCCCAGCACGGCCACGAGCGCGAGGAAGCACAGGATCAGGAAGACGCTGTTGCGCCTATTTACCGCGATGCGGTCTCTGAAGGTACCCCGGTCCATCTAGGGATCAGTCCGGCTCAGTCGTAGGAGACGGTGACGGATTCGCGCTCGGGTCCGACGGCCTCGAAGTACTCTCGCTCGGTGAAGCCCATCATGCGGCTGAAGATAACGGCCGGGAAGCTCTGAATCCTGGTGTTGTACTCGCCGACGGAGTCATTGTAATGCTGACGGGAGAAGGAGATCTTGTTCTCCGTCGAGGATAGCTCCTCCTGGAAGTCCAGCATCACGCGGTCGCTCTTGAGGTCAGGGTAATTCTCTGCCACCGCGAACAGGTTGCCGATGGCCCCTGAAAGACGCGCCTCGGACTGCGCCTGCTGTCCTGGTGACTGAGGCTGCATCGCCTGCGAGCGGGCCTGCGTCACCTGCGTCAGCACCTCCTGCTCCTGCCGGAAGTACTTCTTCACGCCTTCGAGGAGGTTGGGGATCAGGTCGTAGCGCCGCTTGAGTTGCACGTCTATCTGGCGGTACGCCTCCTCGGTATCGTTGCGCTTCCTCACCAGCCCATTGTAGGTGGCGATGGCGTAGATCACGAGTACCACGACGATGACCACCAGAATGATCAAAAGTACGATGCTCATCCCATAGACCTCCACGACTTCTCAGTGTTGTCCCGCCCAATTATACGTCGGAGAATCTCCAAGCGATTCACTCGCCTTGCGAGGCTATGCGCCAGATCTTCCAGCGCCGGACTGACGAACGCCGGATGAGCCTTCCAATTCGGCCGGAAAGGTTCTTCAACCCCGAGGTGCGACTGCCGCCCATCGGGGAATGCGAACCGAAGAAGTCCCCGGCATCGTCTTCGCGGCCTTTGGGAATCGGGAGCTGGACGCGATCCAAAGCCGTTATCATGCCTGGCAAAGGAAATGCCCGCCCCGCGGAGGGAGCAACCCTTGCCCGAATACGACCCTCTGGCCGAACTCTACGATATCGAGTACGACCTCGACTACGACGTACCGTTCTGGCTGTCGCTGGCGCGGCAAGAGGGCGATCCCATCGTCGAGTGGGGAGCCGGGACCGGACGCATAGCCGTCCCGCTCGCCGAAGCGGGCTACGAGGTAACGGCGGTCGAGATCTCAGAGCCGATGGTTGAGAAAGGAAGGGCCAGAAACGAAGCAGTCCAGTGGGTGTGTGGAGATATGCGAAACACGAAGCTCGGGCGGCGATTCGGGCTCGCCTTGTGCGCCTTCAACTCGTTCCTGTGCCTGACGAGCGTGGAAGAAGCGTTCACGTTCCTACGCAATGCGCGGGAACACCTCGAACCCGACAGCATACTCGGGATCGAGGTATCGGCATTCTCGCCGGA
>JACCTS010000142.1 GCA_013812245.1 Rubrobacter sp. | reverse complement strand
TGCCGGCAAGGCTGAAGATCGAACCTATAAGCTGCGTCAGCCCCTGCGAGAAAAGCTGGTTGAGGGTCTCCACGTCGTTGGTGACGCGGCTCATGAGATCCCCGATGGGCCGCCGGTCGAAGAAGCTCAGCGGCAGGTGCTGAATTCTGTCGAATATGCGCTTCCGCATCGAAGCCAGCAGGCGTTGCGCGATGGAGCCCACTCCATAGACCTGACCGCGGGAGGCGAACGTCCCGAGCAGGTAGACGCCGAGCAGGTACAGCATCGTGCGGGAAAGGCCCGCAGCGTCTCCGCGCAGTATGTGCCGGTCTATGGCGCGTCCTATCAGCCGAGGACCGCCCGCCTGGGAGACCGCCCCGAGCACGACCAGTACGAACACCCAGGCCAGCGTCCTCCTGTACGGTGCCAGCTCCGAGACGAGGCGCCGCGCGGTCGTGCCGCGGTCTTCGGCGCGTTCCTGGGAAGCGCTGGCTATGGACTGGATGCTCCTGATATCAGTCCTCCCCTGACGGCTTCATCTTGTGCACCAGCCAGTTCTTGCCGCCGGTGCGGAAGATCGCGTACCGGTCGTCGAGGCGCTCTCCTTTGAAAGCGGCGATCACCATGTCCTCCCCGAACTCCTCGGCCTCGTACACGCCGCTGTCCCAGATGCTCTTCTTCACCGCGCCGGAGACGCCCTCAACCGGCGTTTCATCCACGAGGTCGAGGTGGGAGAGGTCGTGGTCGTCCACGCGCATGGCGAGCCGGTTCTTCGCGGTGTCCTCCGGCATACCTTTCGGGACGGCCCACGAGACGAGAACGCCATCTCTTTCGAGGCGCAGGTCGAAGTGGTGGCTCCGTGCGTAGTGCTCCTGGATCACGAACCGCGGCATTCTGATTCGCCTATGCGGGCAAGAGCTTCAACGTCGTGGACAGTACCTCTTCACGCACCCTCCCCGCAGTTGGACCCGGCAACCTCTCCCCGTATTTGCTCCGTATAGCCTGGCTGATGGCCTCCACCGTCGAGTCGTCGGTCGCGTGAACTGCGCGCACCGGGATGCGGCGGTCGTCCACGTGCAGCGCGCCTTCCGGGTTCGCCGATATCTCACGGTGCCATCGGCCCTCCGAACCGCGTACCGAGCGTATGAACACCTGGCCGTCAACGACCACGACCCAGATGATCGTACGGTGCTCGGGAGCGTCATCTCCCCGCCGCGTCTCGATGTGGACCTCCTGTATTTCGTCGAGTAGACGAAGCGTTTCGGCGTCGAAGGATTCGTTTATGGCGTGACCCCTTTCGTTCCCTCTGGTGTACTGCCCGTGGCGATCAGCTCGGCCACGAGTTGCGAGCCCAGGATCTCGTTGTAAAGTTCGCTGTCGCGCCTGAGTTGATCGTGCGTTCCCATCGCCGCGATGCTGCCTTCATCCACCACGAGTATCAGGTCGGCGTCGCGTACCGTGGATATTCTCTGGGCGATGACGAACACCGTCCTGTGCTTTTCGCGCATCAGGCGGTCGAGGGTCTCCTGGATGGCCGCCTCGGTCTCGGCGTCCACGGCCGAGGTGCTATCGTCCAGGATCAGGAGCCTCGGGTCCACCAGGAGCGCACGCGCGATCGCGATCCGCTGCCGCTGCCCGCCGGAGAGCCCGACGCCCCGTTCCCCGATGACCGTCTGGTAGCCATCAGGGAGCCTGCCGACGAAATCCCCGGCCTGCGCGGCGTCGGCCGCCGCCCGCACCTCCTCGTCGGTCGCGTCCGGCTTTCCGAAGGCGATGTTGTCGCGCACCGAGCCGGAGAACAGGCGCGCCTCCTGGAGGACTATCCCGATCTGGGAGCGCAACGAAGAGAGTGTCACGTCCCGCACGTCGTGGCCGTCGAGCCTGGCCGCGCCGCCGCTCACGTCGTAGAAGCGGGGGAGAAGGTTAACGAGCGTGGACTTGCCCGAGCCCGTCGTGCCCAGGATCGCCACGGTCTGACCCGGCTCGGCGACGAAGTTGATGCCGTTCAGGATCTCGCGTTCGCTCCCCGGATACCGGAAGGAAACATCGTCGAACTCTACCCGGCAGTGGATGGGGGGAAGAGGGTAGGCGTCGGGTTTGTCCGTGACCTCGAGTGGGGCGTCGAGAATTTCGAAGACCCGCGTGGCCGACGCCCCGGCACGCGAGATGCTCGCCGAGAGGAAACCTATGGTCAGGATCGGGAAGAGCATAAACCCGAGCAGCGTATTGAAGGCCACAAGCTCCCCGATGGAGAGACGGTCATTTATTATCTGCCAGCCGCCGAACCAGATGATGGCGAGCGTGCCCAGGTTGGCGAACAGGAACACGAAAGGGAAGTTGTTGGAGAAGACCCGCGTCGTCTGGAGGTTGCGGGAGAGAAGATCGTCGTTCACTGCGCCGTAGCGGGCGGTCTCGTAGTCCTCGCGGGCGAACGCCCGGATCACACGCACCCCTGAGAGGTCTTCCTGCAACACGCTGTTGAGCTGCCCTAGCGTCTGCTGGACTTCCCGGAAGAGTGGCCGGATGAGCCGCACGAAGCGGATGAGGAGGAGTGCGATCAGGGGCACCACCGCCATCGCCACGAGCGCGAGTTGCGGGTCGAGGTAGAAGAGCAGCGCGGCCGCGCCGATGAGCATGACAACCGCGTTGGCGAGCTGGACTACGCCGGAGCCCGCGAAGCTCCGGATTTGCTCCACGTCGTTGGTGATGCGCTGGACGAGCTGGCCGGTCTGCACCCTGTCGTAGTAGCTGAAAGACAGCCGCTCTATCCGCTCGAAGAGCGCGTCCCGCAGGTCGTAGGCGACGCCCTGCGAAGTCCTCTCGGCCAGGTATCCTTGCAAGAACGTGAACAGCCCCCGCACCAGCGCCACGCCGACGAGCCCACCAACGACGAGGAACAGCACATCCGGCTTCCGGGGGGCTATGCCGTCGTCTATGGCACGCCCGACCAGGAGCGGGGCGAGCAGGTTCGCCCCCGAGACCAGCATGAGGGCCAGGGCGGCCCCGATGCTCTCTCGCCTGTAGGAGCGCAGGAAGGAGAGCGCCCTCCGCAGCGCCCCGGTGGTTGCTGGCTCTTCCCGCTCGGCCAAGCTACGCCCGGGCGCCGATCCGGGTGGCGCGGCGGTTCATCGACGGCTACCTTTCCTTATGCCGGGCTGCTGCGGGCGTGGGTACCGTGGCGGCCCTCGACGGGGAGACCGGCCTGCATCCAGTCCTGTTTTCCTCCGACGTAGTGCAACACGTTCTCGTAGCCCATCTTCTCTAGCTCTCTGGCTTCTTCCTTGGAGGTCGCGCAGTCCAGGCTCATGCAGTACACGACGACCTCGGCTTGCCTGTCCGGGAGCATCGTCTCGGCCTTGTCCACGAGCTCGTACGGCAGGTTGACCGCTCCCGGCAGGTGGCTGCTCTCGTAATGCTGCGGGGAAAGCGCGTCCACGAGCATGAAATCGTCCCCGCGATCCATCTTCTCCTTTAGCTCTTCCCGCGTGATGTCTCTCCCCACGCCCCTGCTCCTTTCCGGCGGTCACGGCCTTCTGTAAGTGTAGCGTGCCACGGCGCATCATTGCGAGGATGCACGTTCTTCTCTTTCCTTCGCGACCGCCTCGCGTACGGCGGGGACGACCTCGCCCGCGAACGTCTCCACATGCCGCTGTTGTTCTTCGACGCCGCCGGACGGCCAGAAGACGAAGGTGTCCACCCCGAGGTCGAGCGCCAGGTGCGAGAGTTGCTCCACCCACAGGGAGACGGGGCCTTCGAGGAGCCCTTCTCCGAGAGGACCGATGCTGCCGGACACGTTCAGGGCGCGGCGAATCTCCGCAGGTACGCGTCCAGCGCCGGATGCCGCGTCGTCTATCCGATTCTGCATCTTGCCCAGTCGCTCCAGGGTCAGGTAGCCGAGGGAAGGGAGCCAGCCGTCGGCAAGCCTGCCGGTGAGGCCGAGCATCTTGGGTCCGTAGGCCCCGATCCAGATCCCGATGTCGTGCGCCGGACGCGGGCCGGGACGCATCCCGCGCAGGGCGTAGAACTCGCCCTCGAAGCGGGCCGAACGCTCCTCGCTCCAGACGAGACGCATGACCCGGATGGCTTCCTCGGTGGCCTGGACGGCGTCGCGGGGGCTGCGGCGGGGTCCGTCCATCGCCACGATGGCGTCCCAGAAAGCGCCGGCGCCGAGTCCGATCTCAACCCTGCCACCGGAGAGCACGTCGAGGCTGGCGGCTGCTTTGGCGAGCATGGCCGGTGGTCTGAGCGGCAGGTTCGCCACGTCGGGGAAGAAGCGGATGCTCTCGGTCTGGGGGACGAGCGTAGAGATCAGGGTCCACGTATCCAGGAAGCGGCGCTGATATGGATGATCCTGTATTCCGGCGAGATCCAGGCCCGCCCGGTCCGCCGCCCGCACGATGCGCGACACCCGATCCAGGGGTTCCGCCAGCGGCTCGACGCTAACGCCAAACTCCAGTTGCCTGCCGTAGTCACCCATCTTCTATACCGCCACGGCCGCCAGCGCGTCCAGCCCACCTGACGGACCGGCTATCTCTTGCCAGCTCGCCCCCGAGTCCCGGCTGTGGAGTATGCTCCCGTCGCCCAGTCCGGCGTAGAGGGCGCCGGATGTTTCGGGATCCGCCGCAAGGGCGTAGGGGAACTCGTCCAGGTCTTCGAGAACCGGCTCCCACCGGCCGCCGTCTCTGCGGCGGTAGATCGCCGCACCAGACGAACCGGAGCCGTGCGCCTGCATCGGCCCCGGAGCCGCGGAGACGTATACCAGATCCGGATCCTCCACATCCACGGCCAGCCCCCAGACGTAGCGGAGCGCGAAGCCCGAGTCGGCCGCTGCCCAGGTATCGCCCGTATCTCCGCTCTCGGCGAAACCGCCTCCACCGGCCTCGTAGAAGGTCTCTGGGGAGGCGGGATGGGTAGCAAGGGAATGGCAGTCTGCGTAGGCTCCCGGCCGCTGGTCTTCCCAGGATTCACCGCCGTCCTGGCTGCGGAGTATCCCGCCGAGCTCTATGCCCACGACGATGAGTGCGGGATCTTGATGGGAGAGGGCGATCGACCGCACGTGCGAGGTCCACGGCCGGGGAGGGAAGCTCCACGTCGGGGCCGAGGGCAATTCCTTCATGGTCTCAAGTTCCCGCCAGGATTCGCCGCCGTCCCGGCTGACGAAGAGACTGCTCGGCTCCGTCCCCGTGTAGACGGCGCCATCTACTGGTGAGACCGCGACCGCCGTGACCCTGGAATGGGCGATCCTCGATAGCCGGTCCCAACTCCGTCCGCCGTCGAGGCTCTTGAACAGCCCGCTGTCCGTCGTCCCGGCGTAGACGGTGTCGGGATCTTGCGGATCAATGGCCAGGCAACGGGCTCCCTCTTGTTCGAGAGCTTGGTTGGTCTGTCTGTTCTCGATTATCGTGACGGCTTCCGGTCCCGCAGCATACAGTCGGATCATCTCAAAACCTCCTCATGAGTCACTTCGAGAGATGCTTCCACGCTCATCCGGCTCTTCCCACGGTTCCTCTATACCCTGGTTGGCTGTTTGCTTGGAGCCCGGCAGGCCAAACGACGCGAACAGAGCGATCATGATAGAGAAGGCCAGGAGCAGGAAGGCATCCGAAAACGGCGCCACGTCCGTTAGATAGAAGGGGTTGAGCGCGGCGGCTTCCGCATTCTGCCTGATCGCCAGGAACGTCGCCCCGATCGCCGGGCCGAAGCCGCCGCCGAGGAAGAAGAGCATCTGGTAGATGCCGAGGCCTACCCCGCTCTCAGAGCGTGGAAGCGAGTTCGCCGCCGCGTTGGCGTTGGGGGAGTTGATCGCGGCGAAGCCGAGACCCTGGCCCGCGAGACCGGCCGCGACCAGCACAGGAACGTTACCGGCCGCCACGGTCGAAAGAAAGAGCGTCGAGATCAGGACGATGATCAATCCCGTACGGACGAGGAGCCGCGACCCGAAGCGGTCGGAGAGCCGTCCCGCCACCGGAGAGAGCACCGCGACCAGAACTGCCCCAGGCGCCAGCACGAGCCCGATGCCTGCCGCGGAGAGGCCGTTGACCTCGGAGAGCATGAGCGGGGCGAGTATGAGGCTGCCGAGGTTGGTGAACATGAAGAAGAACCCGACGCCCGCCGTCGCCAGGAAAGCCCGGTTGCGGAACATCCGCGGCGACACGAACGGCTCGGGGACGCCCCTGATGCGCGCCACGAAGATGGTCACGGCCACGAGCGACAGAATGAAGCTACCCCATGAAAGTGGAGACTCGAAGCCTGCTGCCTGTCCTTCAGTCACCCCGAAGAGCGCCAGCCCCGCCGAGAGCGCCAGCGCAAGCCCGCTGGGAACGTCGAAGTGACGGATCGCCTCCCCCAGACTGGACGGAGCGCCGACTACCTCGGACGCGCCAGGAAGTGCCCGCAGCGCGGCGGGCGCCAGGGCGAGAGACATGACGAGGGTGAAGTAGAAGAGGGCGTGCCACCCGGTCAGGCCCGCGATGACGCCACCCAGGACCGGGCCAACCGCCGCCCCGGCCCCGACGCTCGAAGAGAGCAGTCCCAGGGCGGCGCCCCGCTCGCCGGGGGGCATGGCCTTCGCCACCGAGGCGAAGCCGAGGGCCGGTATCGCGGAGGCGCCCGCCGCCTGCACGATTCTCCCCGCCACGAGCACGGGCAGGGTGGGGGCGAGCGCGCACACCAGTGATCCCGCCGCGAGCACGAGAAGCCCCGTCGAGAACACGAGCCTCAGGCTGTACAGGTCGGCGATTCGCCCGTACAGCGGGATGCCGATGGCGAAGATCAGGAGGTACCCCGTTATGACCCATCCCGTCTGGCCCTGGCTCGCGCCGAAGTCTTCCCTGATATCAGGCACAACTACGTTCGTGAACGTCTGGTTGAGCACGGAGATCAGGATCGCCGAGACCACGACGATCAGAAGCAGCCGCGTGCTCACGCTCTTTTTTGCCGTCAAGCCGCGCTCTTCGCCGGGACACGCTCTGTCGGAAAGGCGAATGGCACCGCCAGATCCACGACGAGTCCCCCGAGCTGGTCGAGACGCGCACCGTATCTCTCGTCGTTGACGTTTCCATCGTCGTCGGTTTTCTGCCACGCTCTCGGGATAGCCACCATCAGCGGTACGACCACGCCGCGCAAGGCATGAACCGTGTCCACCATCGCGCGGTTGGCGTTGGAGGCAGCCTGTTCGCCGCCGGCCGTGGAGATCAGGCCGACGACCCGTTCGTGCAGGTATGGACGATCATCCCGCGCGAGGAACTGCGCGAAATCAAGGGCGTTCTTGGTGACGCCCGCCAGCGTGCCGTGATAGGCCGCCGTGCTGACGATCAGGGCGTCTGACCGGCGCATGGCCTCCACGAATTCTCGTACCTCGGGGCCGTAATCGTCCAACGCACGGCCTGGTTCGTACATCGGCAGGGCGATCTCCCGGAGATCCAGAATCTCCGTCTCCGCGCCGGATTTTTCCGCGGCACTGAGCGCCCGCCGGAGTGCGGCTAGGCTCGAGGATCCCTCCCTGAGCGTCCCGCCAATGCCCACTACTCTCAAACGTCTGTCTTCCATTGTTTTCATCCCTCCGAAATATGATCTGAAAAATATTCGCTACCCGGTAGTGACGCCGGGGTCCAGGTTACCGCGCATCTTCGCCAGGAGATGGTGAAGTGTCTCCCGATCCGCGGTATTGAGGCTGGCCAACGTCCTCTCCTCGGCTTCCTGCCAGAGCCTGGCCACGGGTTCCTGGAGGGCACGTCCTTTGTCGGTGAGGTACACCACCGAGCTTCGTGCGTCCTCGGGGTTCTGGCGCCGCTCCACGAGCCCGCACTTCTCCAGGCGACGGAGCATCTTGGTAACGGTGGGGGGCTCGACGTTCAGACGGGCGGCGAGCTCGCCGCCGCGGAGTCCGTCCGTCTCCCACAGCTCAGCGAGAACCATCTCCTGCCCGACGTGCAGCCCGATCTCAGCGAGACACCGCGCCACGTTGCCCCGGTGCGCCTTGCAGACCTTCGCCAGCGCGAAGCCGGTCGTGTCGCGGATGGAGGGGGCCTGGATCACACGCCTCCCATGGTCTTCTCGCCGCTACCTTCGTTCGCCGTCAGCCGCTCGTAGTTGAGCCGGAAGAGATCCAAAGCCCCCTCCACATCTCCTTCACCCCGGATTGGATAGCTCACCCACCCGGTCTGGGGCAGCACGTGATGTAGCCGCGCCCTGCCGGATTCCACAAGCTCCTCGCGCACCCTCACGGGGAACGGAAGATCCGCCAGCCGGTCGCCGTGCAAATGTCCGATCTCATGCCCCCTCACCCGAAACTCGACCCCGCCGTACCGGTGCGGACGGACCTCCACACCCGACCATCCCACGACCTCGCGCTCTATCTCGTCCCTGATACTCGCCATCTTCAACCCCCGATCCACTGGATATTATTTAGCCGGCTAAATAATTGTACCATGCGGGTGCTTGCCGTCAAGCCGGACGGCCGTGTGGAAACTGCCGCTCTCATGCGCTTGGACCCTCCTTTGTGGCTTGCCTGATCCGTCTTCATGGTGGCGCGTCGCGGACTATTTCGCATCGTGCGGGGGTACGGTTTCCCGTCCGTACTTTCGTACAGGTCGGGGCCGCGTCCTCGGCGCAAGATGCGTGGTGGCGGTTCCCCTGGATCTCTAGTTCAGGACGACGAGCAGGGTGGAGACCGTGACGACGGAGATGGTGGTGGAGACGAGGATGGCTCCTGAGACGCGCTCGACGTAGGTATCGTACTGGCGGGCGACGATGAACACGTTGGCGGCCACGGGGAGGGCGGCGGCCAGGGTCGCGGCGGTGGCCCAGAGGGGCTCAACCTCGAAGATGAAGGTGGTGGCGAGCCAGATCACGGCGGGGTGGACGAACAGTTTGAAGATGGTCATGTAGGAGATCTCTCCGACGCCGGTGGAGATGGACCGTCCCACGAGCGTTGCGCCGAGGGCGAACAGGGCGCAGGGGCCGGCGGCGTCGGAGAGCAGGCTGGTGAAGTTCCCGATGGGTGTCGGTAGTCCGAGGCCCGCCGCCGAAATCAGGGCGCCGGCGAAGATGGCGATGATGATGGGGTTGCGGGCCAGCGATCCGGTGACCGAGCCGATCAGACGCGGCCACCCGCCGCCGGACCCTTTGCCGGCCTCGATGAGCACCATCGTCAGGGGTATCAGCACCGTGGCCTCCACGGTCAGCCCGATCACCACGGGTATCGCCGCCCGGTCCCCGAGGGCTGCGGAGATCAGGGGCAGCCCCATGTAGCCCGTGTTCCCGAGCACCGCCGCCGCGCCCAGCAGCGCCGCCTCGCCGGTGCGGATCTCGAACACGAACCCACCCAGGACCGCCGCCACCGCGAAGACCACGAGCCCCGCCCCCAGATAGGCCGCGATGAAAGATCCATCGAACACCTCGGCCACCGGAGAAGTCGCCATCAGCCGGAACAGAAAAGCCGGCAGGGCGAAGTAGAAGACGAAAGCGTTGACGCCCGCGATGCTCGCCTCGCTCAAAACCCCGAAGCGTCCGGCGCCGTAGCCGCAGAAGATCAGGGCGAAAAAAGGGAGGACCGTGTCGAATATGGTCTGCAAGACCCGGCAATCATACATGCCCGCTTCGAATGTATCGTTGACATCACTCTCCAGGCTCGCCGATCAGAAATGCCCTTGCTACGATAGGGATGTGGAAACAGTCAGCAGCTTCTACGGACCCTGGTTGGGCCTGATGTTCTGGATCGGATTGCTATGCTTGCTGCTCGGGACGCCAGCCTTGTTCCTGTTCGAGCGGAGATCGTTTCTGCGGTGGTTGGTGGGAAGGATCGACCTCTTTGGCTTGGCCCTGGTGCTTCTCTCCGTCGCTCTTAGGATAATCATCCGTGTTCTGGAGGAAATGTTCACAAACCTGCCAGGTGCGTAGCACGGTCTCAGAATTCGCCAGTGAGACACCGCCGGACCAGGGTGACGAAAAGCGAGGGGACGAAGGGGCGGGTCAGGCAGCGGCCTCGACGCGATTGCGGCCCTGGGTTTTGGCTCTGTAAAGTGCCTCGTCGGCCCGCTTGATGAGCGTCTGTTCGGTATCACCCGGTACAAAACTGGCGATACCGAAGCTCGCCGTTACCCCGGGAGTAGAATCTATCTCGTGGTGGGCTATGCTCCCTCTGAGCCGCTCGGCCAGCCAGTGCGATTGAAGAAGGTCGGTCTCCGGGGTCACGATGATGAACTCCTCACCGCCCCAGCGACCCAGACGGTCGCTCACGCGGAGCAGGGGATCAATGGCCCGCACGATCTCCCGCAGGACCGCATCTCCGCGGTCATGCCCGTACGAGTCGTTGATGTGCTTGAAGTTGTCCAGGTCGAAGAGGATCACGCACAGAGGACGGCCGTAGCGCTGGGCTTTCTCCATCTCCTCCCGTAGATCGGTGCAAAACCGCCGGCGGTTGGCGACGCCGGTCAACTGGTCCGTGTGGGCCAGCTGGCGCATGGTCTCTGTCGCGATCCGCTGCTGCAGCATCTCGTCCTTGACGTAGGACGATGCGTAGGAGAAGGCGATGATCGCCGCCATGAACCCGTTCATTCTCACAACCCAGGAGATCTCCTCTATGTTCAGGCCGGCCGGGATCTCCAACACGACCTTGGTAAGGACGAAGACGAGGCTCGTCCCGAAGAGCGCCAGGGAGATCCGCAGCGCGGCGCTCCTGTCGAACACGTGGGTGGCCACAACGTAGAGCGCCGTCAACGTAAGGAAGGAGATCTCTGTCACGTTGGTCCGCGCGCCGGATAGATCTTCGCTGACGTAGAGCGCATGGGCCAGGTGTATCAGGGCAAACCCGGCTCCTCCCACAAAGGCCATGCGTTCGATCACCAGTACGGGCACGGTCCTCCGCCACAGTGCCCAGATGCAGCCCAGGGAAAAGAGCGCGAACAAAGGAAAAGTTACCATCATCGAAGGGTCCGTGAGCCCGGAATTGGCCCACAGCAAGACCACGGCGAGACCTCCGCCAGCCAGGGCGGCCATGTAGACCCTTCGCTTTACATTGTTCAGCGAATCCTTGTTCATCGAGGTCAGCCCAAGGTTCCTCTATTTGACTTTTCGCCGACTTATCTCTCCGGTGGAGAACTACGGGTTCGGGGTCGCAACGGATCACCCGACCGTACTGGTATTGCCCCCTGCGACCAGTTTCGGACAGGGGCGGCATGAGGAAAATCATCCGAATTCGTCCGGGGGGCGCCGCGCACGTCGTCCGTCACGGAGGTTCTAGGACGTAACCCGGATTCCCGCGTCCGCAACGATTTCTCCGACAACCGCCGCTGTATCGCCGCGTTTCTCCAACGCTTCGACCAGGCGTCGGGCTCCATCCTCCGGCGCCGCCACCAGCAACCCGCCGCTGGTCTGCGGGTCGTAGAGCGGCAAGAGATCATCCTCGCCAACGCCGTCGGGGAACACGCGGCCGGTGAGGTACTCCCGGTTGTTCTTCAGGCCGCCGGGGTACACGCCGTCGTTTGCCAGGGGCACGGCCCGCTCCCACACCGGAACATTGCTCCGGCGCACCACCGCCCCGACCCCGCTCGCCTCCAGCATCTCGGAGAGGTGCCCGAGGAAGCCGTAACCCGTCACGTCGGTAGCGGCCGACGGAACTACCTCCCGCATAGCGTCTCGTGCGCCCCGGTTCAGGCGCGCCGCCGTCTCGACTGCGTCCTCGATCTCGGTTTCCGAGAGGAGGTCTCGCTTGAGGGCCGTCGTCAGGATGCCGAGGCCGAGCGGTTTGGTGAGTACCAACCGGTCGCCGACCTTCGCCCCGGCGTTCCGAACCACCAGATCTTTCTCCACGAAGCCCGTCACGGAGAGGCCGTACTT
>JACCTS010000131.1 GCA_013812245.1 Rubrobacter sp. | reverse complement strand
GCGGCGGTGAAACTGGTCGCGCGCGGCCTGTCCACCAGGCAGATAGCAGCGACCTTGTTCGTCTCCGAGTACACCGTTCAGCGCCACCTACAGAACGCCTTCGAGAAGGTGGGCGTGAAGAGCCGCCTCGAGCTAATCAAGCGCCTGTTCTTCGAGAACCTCTTACCCGGCATGCTCGGCGACTAGGGCAACACGCCCGACACAGGTCCGCGGCGAACGGCGATCGCGAATTCACGAAAGAACCGGTCATGGACGGCACTTTTTCCTAGTTGGACGCTAGCCGAAACTGCCTTAAAGAAGTAGCG
Organism: Rubrobacter sp.; assembly: GCA_013812245.1. Classification (GTDB taxonomy): domain Bacteria; phylum Actinomycetota; class Rubrobacteria; order Rubrobacterales; family Rubrobacteraceae; genus JACDGB01. The sequence continues at coordinate 2,115 of JACCTS010000131.1, read as the reverse complement.
CCGCGCTTGTGATGCGATCAAGACTTCCGAGAACGTACCCTACAGCATCACTTATGCCGTTCCCGCGCTGCCGGAGCCCGGAAGGGAGCCCGATGACCGCTCGCAACTGGGTTGCGGAGCCTGTGGTGGCGCGTTCTTGAGGCGTCGGGAGAGGAGGCCTCCCTCGGGCCTGCGCCAAAGATCGCAAGTGATGCTGTAGGGACGTACCAGGCTGTTGAAAAACTCCTCCATGCCCGTTTCGGAGCTTCGATCGGGCACCAAAACCACCGATTTTGGGAGGTTTTGACCGGTTGGTAGTCGTCGGACGGACCGACGCCGACTTTTTCAACAGGCTCGTACCTTCTGAGAATGTGGGTGAATAAGGGCCGAGGCTCCTAGACTTCGGCCCTCTTTTGCTATGTGGAGCCTACGAAATTTAGCTCCCGGTCTGCTCTCCTGTCGCGAGCCATCGTGCGCACTCGGGACCGAGTTCCTGGACGGCCCGCGCCTCGTACTCCGCCACGTCTTCCGGCGTGAGGGTCTCCGCCCAACGGCCGTTCACCCCTTGATGGATGAACACCTGGGCACCATCGTCCCAGGCGGCCCCCCCAAGCGGGACTACCTTGACGGCGTTCCGCTTCATCCAGTCAAACGAGCAGTACTCGAGGATTTCTTCCCACCGCGCCTCGTCGATGGGGATGTCCAGGAACGCCGCGATGCGCCGCATCTCTTTTGGCATGTCGCGCTTGAGGTTGGCGAAGTGCACGAACAGTACGTTCGGAAGGTCGCGAACCTCCCACCACGTGCGGACGTTCTCCCAGAACGGCCAGAACGGGTGTCCATCGCGCTCCAGCCAGTCGCGCCAGTACTGATGGATGTCTGCGAGGGGCGGCTCGATGGGCGGCCCTACGCGCCCTGGCGTGTCGTTTAGCGCCTCGTACCACAGCTGGTTCGCGTTGGCGTGGTGATTGTACATGCTCCACACCACGTCTCGCCCGTCGCGTCCGATGTAGAGGTATTTCGCCTCGGGGGAGAAGACGAGGGCGTCCAGGGGGAGGTGGGTCTTCAAGAACCGCCGGTGCGCCTGCGCCTCCACCATCGGCAGCTTCACCTCCTTGGGGGGGACGCGCAGGTCGAGCCAGGGGGACATCTCGGCCACCTCGAGGTCCGGGTCCGGTCCGAAGAGCATCTGCGCGATGATCTGCTGCGTCCAGGTCGTGCCGGCCTTCGCGTAGCTCGCGATGACGATGTCGTCATCGTGGAAGCGGAAGTCGTTCCAGACGGTCGAGTCGAAGTGGTGATTGTGCAGCTCCCGGGTCTTTGTTGGCCAAACAATCGCTTCGGTCATCGTTCCTCCTATTCTATTCAGCACTTCGGTTTGTTACGTGCCCTAAGGCTAGAAGAAGGGCCGGACCCTCGTTCTTAGGACCCCGGCCCCGTATCCTGTCAGACAGGACACTCAGACCCTCACTTGTTCTACCTATTCGAGGAAGTAGAAGTACGGCTGATCGGCAACTCCCACACGCTGCATCGTCTCCCGCCATTGAACTGGGCAAACCGGCGAGCCTCCACTAGGTCTTCCCACTCAAGCAGGGCCACAACCTCGCTGGGGTCGTCGGCGCTGCGCAAGAGCCGTCCCCTTAGAGCCGCTCTGCTCCCGGGTGACTCCGTGCTCGTCGAAGATCGGTTTCCACCTCTCATAGTCCTCGACCTTATGTCGCACAAGCAGGTAGGGCATGGGCATCTCTTCCTTTCGTCCCGCTTTACGGAAAGCTGGCGCACCTATCCTGCCATCATGATGCCAGCCTGCGAGGCCCGGCGCCAACTTCCGAGAAGCCCGTGCCCCGGAAGATCCCGACGAGCATGCTACCTCGCTATCCCGCGAACAGCACGTAGACCACGAACAGCCCCCCGAGGGCCAGGCTGCCGGTAACCACGATCAGATATGTGCTCGTGGTGGGAACGAAATCGCCCCGGGAGATTTGCCGTCGGTTGCGCAGGAACTGCCCGGTGCCCATGACGAGGGTGAGGCACCCGAGCAAAGCCATCGCCACCCCGAGGAACGTGGAGATGTCACCGCTCTGGCGGCCGGAAACGTTCGCCAATGCGCCGGCCCGCTCGACGACGATGCCGAGT
>JACCTS010000109.1 GCA_013812245.1 Rubrobacter sp. | reverse complement strand
GCGTTCCACACGTCGGGGATCTTCCACTCCAGCTCCATCTCCGGCATCCGTCCCGCCGGCAACAGCAGCTTTAGGCTGTGCCCGGTCGGCTCGATGTACGGGTTCTCCGGCATCAGTTGGGCCGCGGCGGTGGTCCACATTCGGGCCGTGCATTCGGCGTCCATCGGCATCCGGTCCCACCGCGGAGAGGTGGACCAGGTGTACTTCTCCCGCCAGTTCGGGGCCTGCGGCCGGGGTTTGGTCTCCTTGTTCCAGGGGTGGTGGGGGCTCAACGGCGCGCCGAGCGGGTCGGTCTTGAAGGCCTGGCCCTCCCATTCCTCGTAGAAGGAGTGGTCGATAAACTCTTCCATCCCGAGGTTGATGTTCTGGAGCTTCGTGGTCACGAGCTCGCCGTCTACTATGACGCCCGGCGTGGCCCAGCGTTTTTCGCCCCACTCGTTGCAGTTCTCGTAGGTGGCGTCGTAGGCTTCAGGATCGTCCAAGACGCCGAGGTCTATGAGGTTAGCCTGCGTGCGGCCCACGTCCCGGTAGCGCGGGTTGGCGTCGTAGAAGAAGTCGCAGATGTCGTCGTAGATCGCCGCGCACTTCTTGGCGTAGTCGAAGAACTGCTGCAGCCGAAGGTAGATCTCGTTCATCGTCGAGAGGCTCACCGTGGCGCTCACGCCTCCAGGAACCATCGTCTGCGGGTGCGGGAACTTGCCCCCGATGAGCGCGTAGGCCTCCTTCGCAACTCGGGTCATGCCCAGGGCCTCCAGGTACAACGAACCGGAGAGCGCGTTCATGTCGGTCATGAGCTCACCCATCGTCGCGTACCCGTGGACATTCGCGTGAGGGGCTTCGGTCCTCGTCGCGAGCTCCCACAGCTCGGGGTTGGTCTTGCGGATGACGTTCTCCGAGAAGTCCGGCCCGGCGAGCATGAACAGGTGGAGGGGCATATCCAGGAGGTATTCGAGAACGGAGAGCATGTTGCGGATTACGATGCCCATCGGCGGAGGCTTGATGCCTATGGCCATCTCCGTCGCCAGGGCCGCCGTCCCGGAGTGGGTGCCGCCGCAGACGCCGCAGGCCCGGCTGGTGATATAGATGGCGTCGCGCGGGTCGCGGCCCATCATGATGATCTCGTACCCCCGGAAGAGGGTCGCCACCGAGCGGCTCTCCAGAACCTTCCGCTCCTCCAGGTCCACGACGGAGTGGAAGGCCAGGGCGCCGGCCACCCTGGTGACGGGGTCGAAGTTCTTCTGCTGGATATGCCCGTTCCGGGCGAGCAGGTCCTCGATCTGGTCCCGGCTCAAGGTGCTTATCGAACCGCCGTTCAGGTCCGGGCTCCGCTCGGTTCCGTACGGGTCCCGAACGTCTTCTCTCAAATACGGCCGGCCCTCGGAGTCGAACTCCACCGGCAGGTTCTTGAAGCACACTTTTCTTAGACCCCTCCTATTCCCGTTCCAGTACCCGGCCGACGCCTTCGAGGTGCCGGTCGGCCCCGCGCAGGTCGTCCCGGAGCGCCTTCAGCGCGCCATTGATGGTTCCCAGATGCTCCGGCAGCGGCCGGACGTGACCCTGAATCGCCTGAAGACCTCCTGCCAGCTTCACCAGATGCCGGTCCGCACGCCACAGGTAGTAAGCGATCCCGACCAAATACAAGACCAGCACCAGCACTACTATCGCTACCGCAACCAGCGTCAACAGCGTCAGAATGCTCATCGCGCTCCCCCCGTCCGGGCCTCGAAGACGCTCTCGATAGCGCCGGTGCGCTCCTCTATGGAGCGTACGCTCCCCAGGATGCCCGTCGCCGTCGAGATGGTCCCCTCCAGGGCCGAGACGTTCTCCGTGTTGCCGGCTATTCCCAAGCCCGCCTCAAGCGCCCGCGCGGCGTAGCGCTCTATCTGCCGGGCAGCCCGCAGGGTACGGTGGAGCAGGTACACGGCCAGTGGCAGAACGACCACCACCGCGATAATGAGGGTGGCCCACCAGATCACGTACACGGCAACCGGTATCTCCACCCTAGGCCCTTTCCTGCCGCCCAGCGGCCTCGACGGTCCGCCCCAAATGATCGTCTATGCTCCGCAACCCACCCGCCGCCTTTCCGAGGCTCTCGTTCAACCTGGTGACCTCCGGGCCGAGGTGGCTTGTTTGCTGCTCGATGGCCCGCACGCCGAAGGCGATCTTGGAGAGGTAGCTCGACCGGCTGCTGTATCCTCTCGGCGTCTCGCCCCCGATGCTCTCTAGAGCGGAGATTATCCGTATCAGGTAGAAGACCAGCGCTCCGAAGAGAACCACCACCGCGAGCGCCGAAAGTACCGTCAAGAGAACTACCATTTCATACCCCCTGTCCTCGACCGAGGACGCAGTGCGGTCACCCGGGACAGTCCAGGGCGTGCTGCTCGATTGCGGCCGTGGCCCCGTCGATCCCGGCGGCCCGGTCCAGTATGTCGTCCACCACCCGGTTCGTGTGGTTGAGGAGCGGGATGTGGATGGTGTTGTTCGCTATCCTCTGTCCCACGGTCCAGATGTCTGAGACCGCCCCGTCTATCTGCCGGGCGGTACGCACGATCAGGGTCAGCAACACCGCCACGACTATGATGACCACCACCCCAATCGCGAGCGAGACCCACCAGACCGTATAGGCCGCTCCCTCGCTCACCAACGCCAGCGTCATACCTTACCTCCCCCGCTCGCCGCCCGGTCGCCTTGCAGGGTCCCGGCGATATGGCCTCCGCGCTCCTCAATGTGGGTCGCTGCTTCAAGGACTTCCTCGGCGAGACGGTTGGTATCGTCCAGCGCCCAGATGATCTTCGTGTCTTCGGCTATGGCCTCCGCCGCTTCGAGCGCCTGTCCGGCGTGGGCCAGGATGCGCCGGGCCACGAGCAGGATGGCTATGAGCAGGGCCGCGGCGAGCAGCACTACGACCGCCGCCACCACGAGGCTCCAGCCCCAGATTACGTAAAGCTCCGGGTCCGTCACGGCCTAGCTCCTCTCCGCCGTCTCGCTGGCGTCTCGCGGCGCTTCCATGCCCTCCGTCCGGGGCGGCATGTCCATGAAGTACTTGCGCGAGTCGTCCCGCCCCGGCT